>QKAL01000255.1 GCA_003246475.1 Lentisphaerota bacterium | reverse complement strand
TTATTAGTAAGGGGAGGATAATATGATTATGGTAAAATGTGGAAAAAAGACTGAAGTATACAGCCGGGTCTGCGGATTTTACCGCCCGGTTGCCTCATGGAATCGCGGCAAAAAAGAAGAATTCCGGGAACGTCGGAATTTCAGTTTGGCAAAGCCGCAAAAAACCCGTGTTAACCCAGGCAACAAATAGACAGGTGTCTCAGGTTTGCCCTCATCACTGATCCTGGCACAAAATATGAGTATATATTTTGCGTCCGGCATCATGGTGATGACGGGAGAAATTAACGGGAAAATCAGAATCATGCAAATTACCTCAATCAGCTCGACAGGATCCTGGTATTCGTCGCAGACGACCAAACTGACTGACAAGGAAAAATCAACACTTCAGGAAATTTTGTCCCAGTACGATCCGGAAAATCTTTCCGAGGAAGATGTCCAGTCATTAATGGAAGACCTTAAAAATTCCGGCATCAAACCATCAAATGAAGTAAAACAGTTGATCGCTGAAGCCGGATTTGAAATTCCAGAGCCGCCCAAGTCGATGGATGGGGAAATGGACGGCACGGACCCGATGAGCATTCTCTTCGATGACGAAGATACAGAAAGTGGAACCTCCGAACTGGTCAGCGCCCTGGAACAATACCGCAACGGTGAGATTTCCGAGGAAGAACTGCGCGCCAAGGTAAGCGAGATCACCGCCAGTGTACTTTACGGCTTCAATTCTTCAATAACCGGCAGCCTGGTTAACGTTGAAGCCTAAGCTTTTGTTTCGCGTTCCCGCGAAACGGATGTCCGGGAACACCCATTTCAAACAGCAACCAGCCGGCCCAGTCTCTGTCCATGAACCAGATAAAACACATAGCAATGTGAATTTTCTTTGAACTGCGGAGCTGCGGAAGTGAGGATGGCGGCAACGTCAAAATCAAACTCCGCGACAAAATATCGCTTCAGCGGCACATCATCGGCCCGATTGAAAATAACACCAGTATCGCGAACATCGCCGCGAACCGTTTTATGAACCGTAATCCCATATTTCTCCGCAGACATGCCATTAAACAGCCAGACAAAGCGAACAAGTTCGGCCAACCGCCGATTACCGTTCATCTCAGCGTAATCTGCCAGCAATTCCAACCGTTTCTGGGGTGAAGGTTTGATTAACGGGTCATTATGTTCAGCCAGATAAACCGGAAAAGTTGCAGCAAATTCCGGCAGAGCCAGCCATGCCCAGGAAAAGAGATTACGCAAATCCGCCGTATTGTAATAGCAGTCGATGATTTTAGAAAGATGGCGGGCACGTTGCAGCTCATCAGACGAAAGGTCCTCCGTCCGCAGTATCTCATAAGGCGGTGCCGGATTCCAGGCCATTCCACACAATGGATTTTCCGCAAGCGGCGTACCGGGCAGGATCTTAAGATTTTCAAGCTGTATCTCCTCGGGACCAAGCTCGATCAAGCGAGTAATATCGGCAACAATATCGGAACAGGTCTGCTTCGGCAGACCGGCAATCAGATCAACATGAACAGCAAAATTACCGCAGGATAACAATTTACGCAGACCGGCAATCGTTTTAGCCGCATTGGCGGGACGTCTTACGGCCTTCAAACATGTGTCGTTAAAAGTCTGCACTCCAGCCTCCAGATGCAGACTTCCCGCAGGGGAAGTCTTCAATAATCCGAGGATTTCATCCGAAACACGGGCCGGGTTGATCTCCAGATGGAAACGCATTGCCGGAAATTCGTCACGAAACATCGACAGCAAAGCCGTCGCCCGGTCAATCCGCTCGTTAAAGGTCCGATCCACAATCCGGATCTCATGAACTCCGGCGGCCTCCAGAACCTGAAGCTCGGCACGAATGCGTTCCAGAGAAAACACACGAACCTGCCGATGTCGCGAACTGGTACAGAACGTACAATTCCCGCCGCATCCCCGCGACGTTTCCACCTGATAAAATGGTTTGCCTGGTACAAAATATCCGGCAAGATATGGTGACGGCAACTGATCAAGCGATCCGTCAAATTCCGCAATGCCGCCATCCGCATACCGCCCGTCGGCCAACAGGCAACAGAACCCTGCAGCAGCTATACTCCCGTTCAAAATATGATATACCGTACTCTCGTCGCCCCGAAAAACCCCGTTAACCACAGGATAATGCCGCAGAAACTTCTCATTATCCCCCAGAAACTGCGGTCCGCCGAGGTATATCCTAACTGCCGGAAGCAGAGCTTTCACACGTGCCAATACCCGCAACAGAAAATCCTGATTGAACAAATACACGGTTCCCAGCAATACCTCCGGCGCAGCATCGACGATCCGCAGAGCAAATGACAACTCATCGTCATTGTTTGTCGTCTCGAGATAGTCCCATTGCGATCCGGGGCACAGGGGTTCGTTCCATCCGCGCACGTAACCATACGAGAGCATGGTGTGCGAATATGACGAATTGACACCGATAAAAATGATTTTTTGCGTTACGGATTGCATGAGCCACCTGTTCTGTTCGTCAAAATTTAGCGGCGTATCAACAAAAAGCAATGCCGACGTTGATTTTTATCCGAAGTCGTCTATTTTTATAGTTTGAAAATTTGATGTAAATCCCTATTTGGAGGTAACAATATCATGAACGACAACTGGTCAGTTGAAACCAAAGCCATACAGTGCGGCTGGGAACCGAAGAACGGCGAACCGCGCGTCCTGCCGATCTGCCAAAGCACAACATACAAATACGACAATGCCGCTCAGGTGGCAAAGTGGTTCGACCTGGAAGCCGACGGGCACATCTATTCCCGGCTGAGCAACCCGACAGTTGACGCTTTCGAACGCAAGATGGCGGCACTCGAAGGCGGCATCGGCGCGCTTGCCACCTCCGCCGGCCAGGCGGCATCCATGGTTTCCGTAGCCAACGTCTGTACCGCCGGACAGCATTTCATCGCCGCAGGGGCACTTTACGGCGGCACCGTCGCTCTTTTTACCAATACTTTCAAGAAGATGGGCGTGGAAGTGACCCTAGTCGATCCGGAAGCTTCCATTGAAGAACTGCGCAAAGCGGTTCGCCCGAACACCCGCGCCGTTTTCGGCGAAACCATCTCCAACCCCGGCATGGCCGTTCTCGACTTCGCCAAATTCTCGCAGCTGGCAAAGGAAAACGGCATTCCGTTCATCGTCGACAATACCTTCGGTACGCCGTACCTCTGCCGTCCTTTTGAACATGGTGCCGACATTGTGATCCACTCCTCGACCAAATATATCGACGGGCATGCCACCAGCGTCGGCGGCGTCATCATCGACAGCGGCAAATTCAACTGGGACAACGGCAAGTTCCCCGAACTCACCGAACCCGACGAAAGTTATCACGGCCTTATCTATACCAAATCTTTCGGTGCGGCGGCCTATATCGCCAAAGCGCGGGCACAGTGGATCCGCGACGTCGGCTGCTATATGAGCCCGATGAATGCCTTTTTGTCCAACCTCGGACTGGAAACGCTCCACGTGCGCATGGATCGCCACTGCGCCAATGCGCTCACCCTGGCCGAATATCTGGAAAAACATCCGAAAGTCGCCTGGGTCAACTATCCCGGGCTGAAGAGCAGCAAACAGCATGACCGGGCAAAGAAGTATCTTAAGGGTTGCAGCGGCGTCATGACCTTCGGGGTCAAAGGCGGGCGCTCCGCCGGAGAGATCGTCATGGACAGTCTGCAACTGGCCGCCATCGTCGTACACGTCGCCGATGTACGGACTTGCGTACTGCATCCGGCCAGCATGACCCACCGCCAGCTTACTGACGCCGAACAACTGGCCGCCGGGGTAACTCCCGACCTCATCCGCCTCTCTGTCGGCATTGAAAACGTCAACGATATCATTGCCGATTTCGATCAGGCTCTGGCAAAAATCTAGTTCGCACTGCGAACAGGATAAATAATAAAATGCGGCACCGTATTATTCGGCGCCGCATTTTTTATTTTGCAGGCAATTTTTTTTCCGGAACAGCAGCAGTAATACAGCAACCATCAGTACAACACCGATAATCTGCATTATATGAACCACGTGATAGTCGGAGACTGTCGGCGAAACGGAGTAAAATCTATTAAAGCCGTTTTCGTAAAAAATGTATCCATTCATCATGACAAGCGACGCAACCGTCAACACCACCAGCATTCCCAGAGGCTGACGGTCGGCCGCAACGCATTTCCTCCTCAGGCGATAGCCCAATATTCCCGCCGCAGCAGCAAGACAGAGATAATATAAGTATCGCATAAAAGCTTCTCCGTAACTATAATATCTCAGCGGAACAAACCATATTGCCGTAAAAATTATCGGAAGAATGACGGCAGCCGCAATATATCCGGGCTCAATCCTATAGGTCGCCAGAAAGGCAAAACAAATACACAAAACAAACCAGCAGACACCCGCCGAAAGCGGATATGGCAGTATAACCATCAGATAAAACCGGGCATTTGATAACCCACTTCCCCAGAATTCCCACGTCAGCGGGGATGGACGGGCATAAATTGATTCTTCCAGAGCATCCCACTGCCCGCCGAACTCCTGCTTTGTCAACGCAACCGACTGCGCGAGATAATCACGCTTGACATCCCGCAGCGAACGCGATGCCGGAATAATTTCCGCCTTTTGCGCCGCTTCATAGAGCACGTTGAAATCCGCCCGGCTCGGACGACAATTCAGCGCTTTTATCGTCGGAGCATCCAATACTACCACCTTTTGCGCCCGCAGCTGTTTCTGCAAACGGACATTCTCCCGGGCTTCCATATAATGTAGATTCTGATATGTCACTTGAGGCTCGCTCCGATATCGGATTGCCTGAATCGCTATGCCTACCAGATTATTAATCACTGGACTAAAACGCGGCATGATCGAATATTCGGCAATAATCGCCCCCAGGACGAGCAGCAATACGGTCAATCGAAACGGAAACGCCGCCTTACGCCAGCGCAAAAACCCTTGCAAGACAATATCAAGGTAATATTTTTTACCCATAATGCGGTCATCCCCTTGCGTTTTAACAACAATTATACAATATATTATTGCACAATGCAAGGTATAATTAATTCGACCGTATCATGAAAATATAAATAAAAAAAGAACGGACAGGACGCAATCCTATCCGTTCCCGGGTATTTGAAGAGCCGCGACGCAGGTGCCGCCGCGGCATATGAGGGAAGAGCACTAATTACTGATTCGAGAAGATCTGGAAACCGCTGTAGGCTTCGTTACCGTGTTCACAGATATCCAGACCACGGAGTTCTTCATCTTCACTGACACGCAGGCCAATGGTGTATTTGATGATCGTGAAGAGAACCAAGCCACCACCGAAAGCCCAGACAAACATGGTACCGGCCCCCAACAACTGAGTACCGAGACTGGCGCTGGAACCTTCTTTGAGGAAGAAACTCAACGCAATCGTACCGAAGGCGCCGCAAACACCATGAACGCTTACCGCACCGACCGGGTCGTCGATCCGAAGAACTTTATCGATGAATTCAACCGCCAGAACAACAATCACACCGGCACAGAGACCGATAACGATCGCACCCCAGAGTGTCACATCGTTACAACCGGCGGTAATAGCCACCAGACCAGCCAGCACACCGTTCAAGCTCATGGAGGCATCGGGTTTTTTGAAGCGGATCCAAGCGGTGAACATGGCGGCGATCGCACCGGCGGCAGCCGCGAGATTGGTGGTCATGGCAATATAACCGATGGCCGGGATAGCGGCAGTGGTGGAACCGGGGTTGAACCCGAACCAGCCGAACCACAGGATGAATACGCCAAGAGCCGCCAGCGGAATATTATGGCCGCAAATGGGTTTGGCCTTGCCTTCCGGAGTGTATTTGCCGATACGCGGACCGAGAACAATGGCGCCAGCCAGAGCCAGCCAGCCGCCACAGCTATGTACCACGGTTGAACCGGCAAAGTCCATAAAACCCATCTTGGCAAGCCAGCCGGTACCGGCGCCGAACAGGTTACCCCACATCCAGTGGCCGCTGATCGGATAGATAACCGCGCTGACGAGCGCACTATATATCAGGTAACTGACAAACTTGGTACGTTCGGCCATTGCGCCGGACACAATCGTTGCCGCAGTCGCCGCAAACACGCACTGAAAAATCCAGAACGACCAGTTCAAACTGCTGGTGGAAAAATCAACCGAAGCGAAATGGCTCATGCCGATCAACTCGCTGCCACCGCCAAACATCAGCCCGAAACCGATCAGGAAGAACGCAATCGAACCGATTGAAAAGTCCATCAGATTCTTCATCATAATATTACACGCGCTCTTGGCACGGGTGAAACCAGTTTCAACCATCGCAAAGCCGGCCTGCATGAAGAACACCAAAAACGCTGCCATACAAGTCCAGACGATGTTGACATTGTTCAACAGTGAATCAAGATTCGCCTGTACCGCATCCGGCGTCATCGGAGCCTTCGGCGCGTCTTCTGCAAACACATTGACGGCAAAGGTACCGCCCATCAACAACAGAGCCAGTGGTAATTTAAACTTCTTCATAATTTCTTTCCTTCTCATATTTAAATTGCGTTATTACTTAACCGATGGCTTCGGAACCTTTTTCGCCAGTTCTGATCCGGATACATTCTTCAAGGGTTGTGATGAAAATCTTGCCGTCACCGATTTGTCCGGTCCGCGCTCCGGCAATCAGAGCCTCCACGGTCGCATCAACAAACTTTTCATTCACTGCGATATCAATGCGGACTTTCTTTAACAGATTAACCTCCACATCGACCCCGCGGTATGATTCGTGATACCCTTTCTGCTGTCCGCAGCCCAACGCATTGGTCACTGACATCTTGAAGATCTCACGTTTGTACAATTCCTGCTTCACTGCGTTTAAACGCTCCGGCTTGATATAAGCGGTGATCAGTTTCATTTATACCTCTCTTTCTTCCTCTAATTGGGTTAATTAATTTTAAACCGCTATGAAAACTTGCTTCACTAATATTGCATATACCGTGCCATCACAATACAAATAACAACCAAGACCATGAACACAAACAAGTTACAAAATAAAAACACTCTATATGAATATTTTCAATTATCAACATAAGTGTAACTTTTACTACATCAGCAAACATTTTTGTAACAATACAAAATATGTAATCACTACCAGGAAATAACTGAACAGTCAAAATCGCTCGATTCCCTCGACAGCCTGTAGAATTATTACACATATGGAGCGGCAAAAGTTAAATGGATAAATCTGGATACAGTTTGTAAATAACCGGTGGCCAGCCCCTTGGCAATAAGATGACAATATCGTAAGTTACAGTCGGACCAGACATTATCCATCCAGAGGAAGTGACAAAAGTTTTACAATACTTCAGAGGTAAGCATAAAAAAAGACAAGGCAAATTCAGCCTTGTCTTAGATAAGATTAATGTTCCGCCTAACGGTTAAAAAGGGGAGTGGAGAGGTAACGCTCTCCGGTATCACAAATAATGGTAACGATTTTTTTCCCTTTGTTTTCCGGCAACATCGCCAGATCAACCGCTGCCTTGACGTTGGCTCCGCTACTGATACCGCAAAGAATTCCTTCACGCGAAGCAAGCTCACGGGAAATAACCATCGCATCGGCACCCTTGACCCGGATTACACCATCCAACACATTCATGTCCAGAATCTTAGGTTTAAATCCGGCGCCGATGCCCTGTATCAAATGCGGTCCGGCAACGCCTCCGCTCAATACCGCCGACTCGTCCGGTTCAACACCATATATCTTAATTTCCGGGTTATAGGCCTTCAACGCCCGCCCTACCCCGGTAACTGTACCGCCGGTACCGATACCTGCAACAAAAATATCAATTTTTCCTTCGGTATCACGGATAATTTCGGGACCGGTTGTCTTTTCATGAGCTTCCGGGTTTGCCGGATTTTCAAATTGTCTGGGCATAAAAGAATTTTTGGTCGCGGCTGCCAGTTCTTCAGCCTTGGCAATTGAGCCGGACATCCCCAACGCACTTTCAGTAAGGATGATTTCCGCGCCCAGCTGCTGCATGACCAATCGCCGTTCCACTGACATTGATTCGGGCATCGCTATGATTAGTTTGTAACCGCGCGCGGAAGCTGCCATCGCCAGCCCCAACCCGGTATTACCACTGGTAGCTTCTATAATCGTTCCGCCCGGACGTAAAATACCGCGTTTTTCAGCGTCATTGATCATATTAACGGCAATCCGGTCCTTGATACTGGATGTCGGATTGTAAAACTCCAGTTTACACCAAACTTTGGCACCGCCGGTGACGATGTGATTAAGTCCGACCATCGGCGTATTACCGCAAATCGCACTGATATCTGAATGAGCGCTCATATGACAAACTCCGGTTGAATTATGATCCTTTCCTGTTCCGCCAACATCGCAACATTGATGGAACGGGCCTTATCCCTTAACGTTTCAGAAAGCTCCCGCCAGACACGCGAGGACGAACAGAATTTACTTCTCGGACAGGATGTGGTGCCCTCATTGCATTTCACAAGAGAAAGTTCTCCCTCAAAAAGCTCAATCACGTCCAGCACTGTAATTTCCGCCGCGTCTTTCTTAAGACGATATCCCCCGCGACATCCACGCACAGTACTGACCAAACCGCTATTTTTCAATGGAATCATTATCTGTTCCAGATAAGGTTCGGAGATATCCTGCCTTTCGGCCAGCTCGCGCCCGGTCACTACATGACTGTTTTCGGAATCGAGTGCGATCTGCAATAGGACCCTAAGTCCATAACGGGATTTTGTCGATAGTTTCATAAATAATAATGCTCTTTTTTACTTTTTATAAAACAAGCTTGAAACGTCAGAATATCTTATCAGTTTTGTCGGGATTTAGCAAGCAAAAAATAAAAATTTCCAGAAAAAACTCTGTCTATCCAGCTTGGACAAAGAATTAATGCTTAACAAAAGAAGATTAGGAAAGGATTTTCAACAAAAAAAATCGTCCCGCTGGAGAAGGTAGCGGGACGGACAGTAGGAAATATTCGGGCTTACTTGGCGAATTTGATGCCGACCATGCTTATCGGCGGAATCTCCATATCGCAAATACCGTTTTGGGCCGTGACAGAAAAATCCTTGATGGCAACAGACTTTTCTTCCTTATCCCAATCTCCAAAGTTATTAGTGGAGATGTCTTTGCCACTCATAATCGAGGAAGATATTACGGATTTTCCGGCGCGGTTCCATTTCACGGCATACGGTTTGTCTGGATCGAGATTGATGACGACCAGATATCGAGCCATATCATCTTCGGAGGCAAAGACAAACAGTGCAGGAATATCTTCGTTACCAACTCGCATTTTCGGCATATTGCCCACCTGAACCTTCATCCGTTGTGTACCAAGATATTTGTACCAGAGCCGCAACGACAGGATCGAAGGATGATCCAACGGCGCCCCCTTGGCCAGTTCTTTCTTGGCCCAATAATAAAGCGTCTGGGTATCGCACAGGGAATGAACAATCGAAATCTCATTACGGGAATCTTCGAGGAACCGGCCGAAATAATAC
Organism: Lentisphaerota bacterium; assembly: GCA_003246475.1. GTDB lineage: Bacteria > Verrucomicrobiota > Lentisphaeria > Victivallales > SZUA-371 > SZUA-371. The sequence goes on along the minus strand of QKAL01000255.1, from coordinate 3,653 downwards.
CCCATGTTGATGCCGTTGCCCAAGGTGTAGAAATAACCCTTTTCAGGCGGAATCTTACCACTGCTGCCGGGAACAGAGGTACCGAAGTTACAAGCCCATTCGGTTACGGCAATACGCACTTTAGATTGCGGGAAACGATTCAACGCATCATATTGCGTCTTTAATTTTTCATTATGGAAAATGCCCGCGGTCGTCTGCAGATAAATGGAACGGGGATTGTCTCTCTTTGTTGCACTCATATAAGGATGCGCCGCCAGATAGTCGAAGTGGCCGTCGGCTTCCCGTAACAAGGTCTCCGTCCACGTTTTGGGGTCATTTACCACGACTTTACGCGGTTTCCAGTTTGAATCAGTCTTACTGAAGTCAAAGAACCCGTGCGGATCAAATGGACCGACTTTGGCATCAAGACCGCAAGCAATGATCTTGATGGACGGATCGACTTTCTTCATCGCCTTCGAATACTCCACCACATAGCGGGCATATTCTTCAGGAAACAACCAAATCCACACTTCGTTGCCGATTTCCCAGTATTTCACGTTCCATTTCTTGACGATATTAGCGTCGCGAACCCAGTCGGCGGCGTTTTGTGCGCCGCGCCGAATTGCATTGATATCGGTGGGATTGATTCGGTCGGCGGTAGAGTTGACGCTCAACGTATTGACCTGAAAAATCGGTTCGGCGTTGATCTTACGACACATTTCGATAAACTGCGTCGGAGTAATTACCGACTTAGAATTACCGACAACGAAATAACCTGCCGAGGGGTCTTTCCAGATGTAATGATCAGCCCATGTACCGCCGGGATAGCGCAGCATCTGCATGGGAACGCTTTTCCATGAATTTAACAGGTTTTCGTCATTTTTACGCTGACGGATCGGGGGCGAAAAAAACTCAAATTGCCCGCCGGAAATCATCTTTATGGGCGATTGTTCCGAGGTCACATTCACGGTCACAGGACCAGCGTTTACACCGATAGCCAACCACATACCGGCAATCAATCCCATTATCGCACACAACAATCCAGACTTCGTCATATTATTACACCTTTCTTACAATTACACTCTTTTTCGATTATCTTCACACTGTTATTATGCGAAATTAAGGTTCGCCGATGCGCTTGTAAACCCGCCAGTACTGCTGCCATGTCGAGTTAGCAGTCATAATATTGTTCCAACGGAGCTGAAATACATTGCCGCCAATGGCCAGGAAATTCCCATTCCCCTGGTGGTTGAATTTAGCTATACTGAAAGAATAGGTACTGGTCAAGGTCCCTGAGGTGACCAAGGCACCGGAATACCACTGCTCAAGCAAGGAAATTGCGTCCGACATCGGTATTTTACAGTTCATGTACTTACCATAAATTCCGGTAGCCCCAACGACTGCTTTACTTTCCCACACGTAACCATTGGACAGGTAGCTGCGCGGATAGAACGGAATCCCGCTCGACGGAGTTCTTTTCACAACGTCACTGGTACAATGAAACAGATTATACCCGGCCGGAGTTTTTGGAATGTAGCCGTTCATGAAAAGAGGACGATCCCAGCCCCAACCGGCACGATCCGGATAGGTTTCTTTATTGTCGTCGGCATACATCTGTACATAGGTTCCGATTTGTTTCAGATTGTTTTTACAGGTAACACTGCGCGCAACGTTTCGGGCATTGCTCAAAGCAGGGAGCAGCATCGCGGCTAGAATTGCGATTATTGCAATCACAACCAAGAGCTCGATAAGCGTGAAGTTATTTTTTCTTTTTTCCATTTTCAACCTCTCTTCGTACATTTTTGGTTAATTGTTGTTATTTTCAAACCACTTTTTCGATTGACTTATCCTGCTTCATATGGCCGTGTTCGATGACACGGCTCGGAATCTCGATGCTCAGGTAATCGGCATCGGGGGACTCTTTGCGCCGGCTGAGCAGTCGGCATATTTCCGCAATGCACAATTCGCGGTCGCAACCTGAAGTAACGATTGATGGGGTGGCATGCCGAAATTCGCGGAAGTCGCCTTCTCCGGTCACCAACACATCTCGGCCGGGAACAATTCCGATGGCATTCAAGGCGGCGACTACCCCTTGAGCAACTATATCGTTATGCGATACGATAGCATCAATGCCGCGAAGTTTTTCCGGCATTTGCATGAGCGTCTCATAAGTATGCCGCATTTCATAATACATATCATAATTGCCTGGCATTGGCGGATGAAGTACATCTCCTGCCATATCCGGATATTTCTTCAGTCCTTCCATAAAACCTTCGATTTTTTCTTCCGCATCCATCCCGTAAAATTCCTTACGGTTGGCCTTGATATTCCAGGACGGCACCATCAAAACATTGCGACAGCCATAATCGTGAATATAGTCCATCATCAGCATCGTCTGTTTACGGATATTCCAGTGCACATGGTCAGCCTGAACCACAGACTCACTCAAATTACCAGGATTTACGCCGGGAATAGGGAAACGGGTAGGATCATAAAACTGAATCACCCCGGCAGTGGAAAGTTCCAGCAGCGGAATATTCTTGCGTTGCAGCAGATCATGGAGTATACTGTTCAAAGGTTCGTAGTTGATTACATAACCGACATCGAGCAACAGTTCGTTCCAGTCCTGCCCGCATTTTTCATCCTGAACGCACCTAACTTCCAGCGACATCCCCAGTTTTTCGATCATGTTAACGGAAAGATCACGCATCAGCCAGCCCAACAAAGGAATCTGAATAACATCGAAAACCGGCAATTCGGGATTGGGCCCGAAGATAAAGCAGACCTTTTCCGGCAAATTCTGTTTGCGTCGAATCAAACTGCCGCCGATGTGCGGCCGATAGTTTAGTTCACGCATTACCTTGTTGATCCGAGCCTTGGTCTCATCGCTGATCGGAAATACCTCAGTAGCATTGATGTAGTTAGATACCGTCGTCGTCGACACCTTGGCCAACTTGGCGATAGTATTGATGTTTACCTTCTTTTCTTCACTACTCATTCTTGATTTCCCGACTTAAATATAAATACCACGTTAATTGTATATCCTGATATGATTATAACACTATCTCATGATTAAGTCAATATTCAAAACTGATTTTTTCGTCAATAACTATTGACATTTTTTACCAAAACATATACTATATTAATGAAAAACAAATACATTATTACAGTATAGGATTATATTATGGCGGGAACAATAGTACGCGTAGTGGAGAAGGCGCTGGACATATTGAGTTTACTACAGAACGAAACAGCCGGTCTGCCGCTGAAAACCCTGGCAGAACGCACCGGGGAAAACCCAAATACACTGCGCAGCATCCTAAATACACTCATCAAAAAAGGTTACGTCAGTCAGCCGGAAAGCCGTGGTGTCTATCTGACAGCACACCATAACCGCCCGGAAATTAAATACGATCAGGAACGAATACTGGCAGTGTTGGACGACATCAGTTATAAACTCAATGGAGCCATGGTGTTCGCCTCTCGAGTTGATGGGCTTCGCTTGTCTGGAATAGCCCGGTTCGGGAATATTCATGCTGCCTGGTTCAATTCCGGAGAGGAGTTAGAACAGAGCAAGCTTCATGCGCTGGCACAGGGGAAAATAGTATTGGCCCATCTCTCCGCATATCAACTAGCCCATTTTCTACAACTTAACCGGCTTGAAACATTCACTC
>QKAL01000215.1 GCA_003246475.1 Lentisphaerota bacterium | reverse complement strand
TGGTTTATTGGTTTTAGCTGTTTTCACGATGTCTGTCCTTGTGTTTAGTTGAATTTGTCGCTGACATGCCAGTCGGCAAAGAGATAATTTTTGGCGCCGCCTTTGTTGGATACTTTGATAGCGTCGGTTTGACTTTCATCCTGTGACAGAGAGTACCAGCTTGACTGGCGATGGAAGCATTCGTAGTCGAACATTACCACGCGTTTTGCCGATGAAATATTCATGTGCCCCATCTGGGCGGTAAGCTTGCGTCCGCCCAACATGCTGGCGTATTCATAACTGCAACCTTCAACCTCGAAAAATGTCCCGTCCTTGGTTCCGCCCTCGTACATCTTTTCCGCGCGAATATCTTCCGGACAACGGAAGACTTTTTTCTGATTTCCCACATAACTAAGGAGTACTTCGGCGATGGGTTTTTCGTTATCGGTAAGGCATTCACTCGGTTTCATGGCGGCAATCGGAAAAGTGTCCTGAAATTCCACCATGTAACCGGCGAAACCCATGCCGATCTGTTTTAAATTACTCATACATTCGGTCAACCTCGCTTTTTTTCGTACGTTGCCCAGTACCGGCAGCAACATTCCCGCCAGAATGGCAATGATGGATATAACTACCAGCAGTTCGATGAGTGTAAAATTCTTCCTTCGTCGCATTTTCTTTCTCCCGTGATGTTTGACAATGTCAACTTGTATTACTGCGATTAAATTATCCGTAATTCAGCTTTTATTTACAGTGTTAGTCGAAAGAAAATGGCGGCAGGTTACACCGCCGGATAACTTTTGATGATTTGTTTCAATTTTATGAAATAAAAAAACCATCCGCCGAATTTGCGGCGGATGGTTTGGCACATCAATATAATTGATTGCAGGTTCAGCCGAGATAACCGGATTTTTGCAACAGTTTTATTGCTACCTGAGACGCTTTTATTCTTGGAATAAAGTTCTCGTGAGTTCCGGTGTGGCCTATTTCATCCAAAATTACCGCCAGCTCGGGGATTGATTCCCGGACGCGGGAAATTTCTTTGGCGAAGGTCGCCGGGGTCATGGATATGCGCCGGGAAGCATGCGACAGATCCTGTCCCAGACGTTCTTTTTCGTGCGCTATTCCGCAGCCGGTTAACTCCGTATTGATGATGTTGACCCGTTCAAGCCGGTTGAACATTCCCTTCAGGCCGAATGCCAGGTCGGCATTGATTTCGGGGCGTGGAGTTACTTTTACCGTGACGCCGTCATTGAGATCGATACTCTTGAGTTTGATTACGGTGGTAGCGGATTTGCCGTTATAGCTCCAACCTTCTTCGGCCTCGTCGAGACGGAAGACGTAGTCCAGCGTATGGCTGCCGACAGTTACCTTTGCGGGAGGAACGGAGCCTTCGAGCCGGATCTGCAGCGAACGATTGTTTTCGTAGCCCTCGAATGTGGACTTGCTGCCGGAAATCTTGATTTCCTTTACGCCATCGACTATCTGATGCGACATTGCGATGACGGCGCATTTGTTTTTCAGATAATCGGTACTGATGCCGTCGTCTTCATAGAGGGAATATGATCCGGATGTTCCCGGATAGACAGTCATCACCAGATTCTTGTAACATTTGTCGTCGAGGCGTTTGGGGCAGACCTGCGACGGTATCACGGTTCCGGGGCGCACAAATACAGGCACTTCGTTAATCATATAACGGCGCGTGATAGTCTGCCCTCCTTGTTCCATTTCGCCTCTTTCCGTATCGAACCATTCGCCTTCCGGCAGCCACACTTTGACTTCGGCCAGTTCGCTGGAGGGATCGACTGGACTGGTTACCGGAGCGACCAGCATGGCATCGCCGAACATGTACTGTTCTTTACAGTTATATGCTTCTTCGCATTCGGGATAATTGTAGTACATCGGGCGGCACAAACTGATGGCGGAGTCGAACGCTTTGCGGTTCTCGCTGTAGATGTAGGGAACCAGCTCGTAGCGGTAGCGTATGGAGTCCATCATGATTTCATTGTAGGGTGCGGGGTATTCCCAGACGCGGCGTTCGGCTTCGGGATTCTTGGTGGTATGGGTCCGCAGAATCGGGGAATAGACTCCATACTGGATCCAGCGGGCGTAGAGTTCCGGATCGATTGCGCCTGGCATGTGGCCGCCGATGTCATGACTCCAGTAACCGTAAAGGACGTTGGAGGCGGTGGCGGTGAAGTAAGGCTGGAATGCCAGCGACTCCCAGGTTGAATAGGTGTCGCCGGAGAAGCCGATGGTGTAGCGTCCCGCTCCGTAGCCGCCGAAACGGCTGAAAATAAGAGGACGTTTGCCACTGCGATCAGGACGGTTTTCCATGTCTTCCCAATGGAGCTGATTGATCCAGGGCAGCGTGTCGAGTCCGGGCATGCTGGTGGATTCACCCTGCTGCCAGTCCATCCACCAGAAGTCGATACCGCGCTTTTCATCCGGGTGGTGCAGGATCTTGAAATAATTGTCCATATATTTGGGGTCGGTGATGTCGAATTCGACCTTGTCGGCTTTGGCTGTATCGACGCCCATGGCTTTGGCCATATCTTCGAACTGATCTTCAAATTTGGCGACACCGTCGGCGGGGTGCAGGTTCAAAGTAGCCTTGACGCCGTTACGGTGCAGCCATGCCAGATGTTCGTCGGGATTGGGGAAATAGCGCTTGTCCCAGGTATAACCGGTCCAGCCTTCAAGATGCCAGTCCATATCGATTACCATGACGTCGATTGGGGTGTTAAGGCGGTCGAAGTTACGTACTAACTCTTCGATTTGACTGTCGCTGTAGGCCCAATACCGGCTCCACCAGTAGCCGAGGGTGTAACGTGGCGGAAGGGGTTGAGCGCCGAAGACTTTGGCTGCATCGGCCAGCGCGGCCTTGTAGTCATGCCCATAGGCCAGCAGATACCAGTCCTGGCGTTTTCCGTCCGGTCGAGGGGTAATCCATTTCTTGCCGTCGACCTTGTCGATGACGATATTATTCGAGTCGTCGATGAAGCTCCAGCCGGAGCGGGAGATGAAACCTTTGCCCAGATCGACTTGGGTCTGCATTTTGACCTGAGGCTTGCCGGGAATTGTTTCCAGTGTTCTGGTAGTCCATTTCTGGTCGCCGTTGATACAGTCCAGAGTCCTGATGGTCGAGCCGAGGTTTTTGTCGTCCTGCTCGCCGGGCTTCCAGCAGATGTCCTGTCCGTTGAGCTCGAATGTTACTTGCAGATTGCTGTCGGAAAGCGGTTTGCCGTCGTCGGTAAAGACGACTTTCATCATTCCGGTTTTCAGTGTGGTGGTTTTTCCCTGTTTTTCCACGGAGAAGCCGACCGGCATGATATTGCGATTGACGACGGCAAGAGTCTGGCGTTCTTCAAATATGCCGTGTTCCTGCCATTCGAACCTGACAAAACGGTCGGTCAGAAACTGGATCCGGACTTTTCCTTGAATATAGGAGTTTGCCTCCGGACATGGGGCAAGTCTGAATTCTTTACTTGAATACATAATACATTCCTTATAAGGTTGCTTTATGGTTTTAACACTTCTTTCTGGTATTTATATAATAC
>QKAL01000102.1 GCA_003246475.1 Lentisphaerota bacterium | reverse complement strand
AGTTTCTCAGGGAACCACCGGAAAGCTGAAAATGTCTTCTGACCTTTCAAAGTTCGAGCTCTCGGAAAATCCATGGGCGGGTATCTCCATGGATGTTTTGGTGAAGCTGCGCGACGGAAAACTCTACTTATACGTTAAAATCGCCAATAATTCGTTGCTGAACAAGTCCGAAAAAGATCAATCCGAATTGACTTGGGTCAACATAAAAAGTACGGAGACATGGATTTGTGCCCGGCTTGACCGTTTGCCGCAGACTATTTCCGTGCCGAAATTTACCGTTGACCATGAGGCGTATGATATAGAGATTACCGTTTCGCCGTCGAAGCACTGAATGGCACTTTTTTCAAAAGCGTCATTCCTAATAAAACGGTTGGCCAAACTTACTTCCCGGCAGCCGGTGTAGCTTTTTCCTTCTTCAGGTCTTCAGCCAGCTTGCCGATCCGATCCTGTACCGATTTGAAGTAGAGGTCACCAATATGGCCGCCGGCACTATAATAGGTACAGCGGTCGCCCATGGTCGATTGCAGCCAGAGACGCTCCTGGTCATTTTCCAGAAAGTCGTTGCTGGTATGGATTACGAAAATTTCCTTATCCTCACGCAGGTATTCGGCGATTGCCGGAAGACTGGACTTATCGTTCAGTTCCGCGAGGGATACTGGGCGCTTTTCCTTGTCGGAGTAGTATTTAATCACGTAAGTTTTGACGTAATCCATGAATGACAAGTCGTTGATCTCGCGGTAGAAATCGGTTCGATTGCCCCAGGAGCAGGTCAGCTTGGCCGGTTTCAGTTCAGGATGGGTACGGACGGTGGTCAGAACCATTTCGTTAAGGATGATCTTGAAACTGTAACCGATAAGCACCTGGGCTTCAGTATTGGTGAAGGGAAGGTTCGGGTCATCTTTCTTTTTATCCTTTGCGACCTCTTTTTTCTGCTCTTTGCCGCCATTTGAGGATGCATCCGATTGCGGGGCGCTGACCGGAGTAGATTCTTCAACGGGATCGTCAATGCCGGTATCGTCGAAAGGAGCATATGGTTTCCGGGTAACGCCGATGAATTTGGAGGCGGCGATGGTACCGCGCTCAAACACCATGTTACGCTGCCATTTTTTCCAAGCCAGACTGAATTCGTCGATCTGGCTGATGGCATGGACCAGATTGACCGGGGGATTGATCGAAACATAGCGGTCGATATTCAGTTTCGGCTGTTTCTTTTCGAGTGCGCCGATAAATGCGGTATGCAGACCGCCCATGGAATATCCCATCAGGAGCTTGGCGGGAAACTTGCGGTTTTTGTTGGTTTCGAGATCCTTGACGATGGCGGCGATGGCGTTGCGGACATCGTCGGCGTCGTTGGGGGTATAGCCGGGTACGGGCGTAGTGGCGGCGGATACCATGAACGACCAGTTCATGGCGCTGGGAATGATTACAGCTGAATAGCCTTTGCCGTACATGATTTCTGCCAGACGGGTCACATCGGTACCGGTGAAATATCCGCCGGTTCCGGGCATGATGATAGCCAGCGGAGCGTTCCTGTCATCCTGATACCAGACCTTGTAATCGAGGTCTGGATGGTCTTCAATGACTGTAACGGAACGGATTGAGCCTTGATTAAAGAAGTCGGTATTCCATGCGGAAACATCGACCCACATGCTCTCCTCGTCGTACTGGATCTTGACCTGTCCGGTACGCAGGGTATCGACTGCGGGGCCCTGGGATTTGAATCCGGCGACGGCAAGTGGGTTGAGTCCGGGGGTGACCGGGTTGGGTGTATCGAGGTCATCGGGAATATTTTTTGCGTTTTCCAGCAATTTTTTCTGATATTCCGCCAGGTTGGCCTTATAGTCAAAATCGTTGATCTTTACGTAGCGTTCGGCATAATAGAGTCGTTTGGCAAGTTCATACGGGTCGTAGTTTGCGCGGAGAAAACTGTCGAACTCGCGATAGCGTGCAGTTCCTTCGTTGAGAATGGTAAACCCTTGTCCTCCGGTGATATATGTTTTGGGGTCGAAGGCGTAGTCGAAGATCTTGCCGATGCCGTCGCGCACGTTAGTCGGGCCGATGGAGGGGAGGTGGAGGTTGGCGCCGGGCCCGAATCCCCATACGGCAAAAGCCTGCCCGAAGTCTTCGTCCTGATATTCGAGGTCAAACCAATGTGTGGCCGGGTCGTAAAAACCGGCGATGCCGACAGTCACATTGATGAGGAAGCGTGAGAAATCGATGCCGGCGCCTTTGAATTTTGCCTGGCACAACGAGCTGAACGTACGTTTGGGAAAAGCGACGTTATCGGTGAAACGATTGAAGCAGTCGATGCCGTGACGCGGTATCAGTGAACCCCAGAAGATGGCGAGTGGTTGCATGACGTATTTGCCGCCGTATTTATTGACGGCGAACATCGATCGATTGAAACCTTCGCAGGTGTCATGGCCGCCGAGTTCCCGGTTCAAGTCGGGGAAGTTGTATTCGTGGGGTACGGTGGATTTGATAGTGGATTGGGATAATATAGGCGGCTTTTTGTTGCTATCCTGTTTTTCTGCGGGAGTGGAACTGTTTTTATTATTATCGGTTGTATTGCACCCATTGAAAGTCAGGAAGGCAGAAATCATCGTGAATATAAAAATCTTTTTCAAAGCATCACCCCAGATAATGATTTTGCAAAAGAATTTGCGTTTTTATGAAATTTAGCCGATTTTATATATAAAACAATGTCTGATATTGTTTTCAATACAATTAAATAATAAAAAAACAGTCTTTTCATGGTGTTTTTTTGTTTTATGACATTTTTTTGAGGGAAAGAGCAGTTGACGAAAAGAACTTTTGACGTTATTGATATTAGTAGATATGATTAGCATGGGGTGGTTCCGGTTTTCCCTGCTGGCATGATTTCTGCAAGGTTGGCAGGGTGTCCAAGGGGTCATGTATATTAATGTAACACCGGAGCAGTATAGTGCGGAATAGTGACATGGAAAAAGAAAAGGGGTCAAAGCTACTGACCATCAATTGCAATTACTGTAACCGGAAGATTCATGCGACAATGAAGCAGTTTGTTGACGGAATGGAGTGTCCGGGTTGCGGTATGCCGGTTACTGTCGGGAATGACGACAATAGTGGTTTCAACAGTTTTCTCCATAAGACACAGTGCGTTAACTGTCATCATGAATTTGACGTGCCGTTGCAATTCAGTATGAAATATCTGGCGGTGTGTCCCCAATGTGATTCATTGTTTATACGCAAGAACATGGTTTTCGATGATTCGGTGGGGGATAAAGCCAGTGATGGTGTTCGACTGATGGAGCTTCTCTATCCAACCATTCCGAATAATCTCAACAATGAGCTGAGTGATGCCACACTCGCTTCGGATCAGGAGAAGGGTTTCCTCCGCGATATGAATATTAAGGCGGAAAAACCTCTTTCCCGGACGGTTCAACGGCTTATCCGACAGACTTTCGACATGATAAATGTTACAGTGATGTCGAATTACAACGCGATACTGTTTTTCGACTACCATATCCGTTCCAAGATCTATATGGACATCGCCAAGTCGAGTTT
>QKAL01000018.1 GCA_003246475.1 Lentisphaerota bacterium | reverse complement strand
GGATTGGGAGGGGCTATCGCGGCAAAAACATCGACCGGCCAGTGGCCGAGCCGCTTAAACCCCTGCGGTAATTCCTGTTTGAACTGCAGATACACCTGGCAATCGCCGCTGATTTCGTACTGAATGTCTTTGGCGGTTTCTTTTTCCACCATGACTCCGAAGGTGCGATAACCCATCATCACGCAGTCTTCGAAAGATACTTTCATGCGGTCGCCGCGTTGGACGCTGGTAATGATTCCGGCGGGCGGCTGACCATTAGGACCGGCCATTTCCGGCTGGGTGAAGTTCATCTGGATGAGCTTGCAACGTTTCAATTTGGTCCAGGTATATGACAGGATCCGGTAATTGGTGCTTTTGACGCAGGCCTGCGGCGCCGTCATCACGCAATCTTCCAGAATAACGTCTGGTTGCTCCGGCATCTCGTCGTTTTCAACCCGGATATATGCCGCGGCGGTATCGCCGATGTAATCCAGCGCATAGAGTTTGCAGCGACGGAACGTCGTGGGTTCATCGGAACGCGACAACATTCCGGCGACACCGCCGCCAAAAGCGCGACCTATGGAAATGCAATCCTCAACCAGTATGGAAAATGGTTCCTTACGGTGAACACCGTCGAAGAACAATCCCGCGTCGCCGCCGGAGACGTAAAGTCGTCGAAATGCCCAGCGATCCCAGCAGATCGAGGAAAAATTTTCTGCTGCATGTTCCGTCGACCACCATTTGCAGTAGGCCCGGATCGTACTCCACCAGTCATAACTTTTGAACCCGAGATTTTGGTCGCCGGAATCAATAATTACCCAGCCGGCGGCCCCGGAACCAAAGGAACCGTCGAAATCGCCGACCAGCTCGTTGTAGGCGTCCGCCGCGCCCTGGTGTTCAGTATATAGATTGGCTTCGAAATAGGAATCCGGGCGGACGATTACACGATGCCCGCCACGATTGTCGGGAACTGCCAGCAATGCCTGCTGAATCGAGTGAAAGGCCTTGTTCCAGTTGCTGCCGTCGCTGTTGTCGCCGAGTTTGGAAACATATATGTTCATGTATTATTATTTGTCCTTGTTAAATTTATCGATAACGGAAGATATTTTCTGAATGTCTGCGTTTGAGGGCAGGGGCAAGATGTACCACTCCTCCTCATAAGAACAGGTCTCGCCAGGGATGAGCTTTTTATATGGCCCGATGGTTTCCAGCTCGACATAATCGCCACGGATATAGGTTTCGGAATTGAAGCATCCGGGTGGCAGCATTTCGGCTGTAACCGGTTTGAACTTCTTAATGAAAAGGCTGTCGTTTAATGCATATGCCAGCCAGCCGGACGACTGCATCACTCTGGTTTTTACCCCGCGGATTCCCTTGACCTGCGTGGTTTCCAGAATGATCTTGTTGTCGGAAAACGATATCAAGGCATGGTTTTTTACGGTATTCTCCTCGGTGAAACTGCTGACCGTTCCATTGGGGGAAAGGATGCGCCCTCCCGGCTCCAGTTGCGTGACTTCCCAGATACTCCATTGGACTGGTTTGTCGGACACGTTTTCAATGGTGATGAGAAGGCTGAATCCCGGTTTTCCGGTGATCGGACGCAAAGTCTTTTTCATCCGAAGGCCGGAGAAAGGGCTGTTGACGCTGGTAATGGTAACGGCGTCGCCTTGACATTCTGCCTTGCAGGGCGAACGGTCAAGGTAGATGTCCGGCGGCCAGTGGCCGCCGTCAGGCCATTTCGACTGCGGAGCCAGCCAGAGCTTGGAGCCGCCGTAATTGAACCAGTTTTCGGTTGAAATGTCCTCCTGGTGTCCGGACAACTTTGTATCGGTCCAGAGGACATTTTTCCCGTTGCTGCGGGAAAAACTCATGACTCTGGCGATGGCCGGGACTAACGTCATCTCGACATCGCCATTGGTCAGCACATATGAGTCTTTCCAGCCCTTATACTCCGAAATTTTCGCATAAGGACCGTTTTGTGACGGATCACTGTCGGCTGAAACAACTGCGGCGTATAATAATATTGCCAGTATTGAAACCATGCGTGTCACGGCTGGTCTCCTTGTTAACGCCCGAACATTGCAGGTATTAATTCACTGCGGGTCTGGGTCGCGACATGCCCATCGAGGAAAGAGAAATTGAGTGAATTGAAATTGTGGAACAAATTGAGTCTGCCTGTCGGTGTAGCATCCCAGGCATTTATATCATCCCATGTGATGGCGCATCGGGCACCTGCTCCGAAAATTCCGTATGGCAGATCTCCGGTAGAATTGCTTAAAACGCCGTCAGCCAGGAGGTGCCAGCTGGATGGGTTGGATATTGATGACAACCGATAGGTGCCGGCGGTACCCCAATAGCCGAAATTGCCGACATGAGCGTCTGCGTTTTGCCAGAACATTATTCGGGCATAGGTCCAGGCTACGTTTTCCGGCTGACCGGCGCCGCGCTGGCGAATGATGGAAATTTCACGTGCGGTCGGACAGGTCCAGACGGATTCTTTGTCCGTGGAAATCTTAGGGATGTTGCCGTTGACTGTCATGCTGTATGGCCACTGTCTGGTGGATATGGGATCGCGTGAAATCGGCATCATGCCATCGTTGTCGTCGGCATACGAAATGAGCAGGAGCCCAAGACTTTTCATGTTACTGTTACAGACCGCCTTTTTGCCTTGCTTTTTGGCATTGTTAAGCGCTGGGAGCAACATTCCCGCGAGAATGGCGATGATGGCTATGACGACCAGGAGTTCGATGAGGGTGAAATTCTTGATGCTGTTGTGTTTTGTTGTCTTCATTTTAACTTTCCTTCATAAATAAAGTTACCGTGGGTTGCAATGAAAAAATGTTTAGGATTATGGGGATCGACAGTGATGCCCCATACTCTGGAGACCCGATGTTGGGGATAGTCGGCAGTGAGATGCTCGACTTTCCATTTTCCGGTGACGGACTTGGTAATGCGATAGACTCCCAAAGCCTGTGAACCGGTCAGAATTGACTGTGTTTTTCCGGGGATTACCGCTACACAGTAGGGCATGACGATATTGGCAAGCTGGGTCCAGGTGTTGCCGAGGTCCTCGCTGCAATAGATACCGTCGCCCGGGGTTTCGCGATATGTCTTCATCCGTGAAGCATAGATACGTTTGGGGTTGTTGGGATCGACGGACAATCCGATGATGCCGTCGATGTTCGGTGCGGCGGTTTTGGCGCCGGTGATGCGTTGCCAGTTTTTGCCGTCCGTACTGCGGTAGATACCGTCAAACGATCCGGCGAAAAAAGTTCCCGACGGCTGCGAGATTACCATATCGCTGAAGGCGTGAGATTCCGGAGTGTTTTCCAGTCCCTTGCCGGAATCCTGAAATTTTGCGTTCGGGTCGTCCAGATTGATGCGCCAGATACCGAGATTGTGGGCGGCAACGTATAGATACTTAACAGTTTTGCCGTTTTCCTGCTGTTTTACGATCAGCAGGCCGTTGGCATAAGATGTGGTAGAGGGCAAGCCGCGTTCAGAATTTCTGTGTGCGCCGAAGATATTGAAAAAACCCTGCGGGTATTTGCCCGGATAGCGCATGATTACCCCGCCCTTT
>QKAL01000016.1 GCA_003246475.1 Lentisphaerota bacterium | reverse complement strand
GATGAGGTCATCACCATTGATCCAGATAAGATTTCCCCGCCGCCATCCATGTCCACCGGAGCAAACGCCCGTTTTATCAAAGGCATGGGAAGGACCGGTGATTCCAAGAAGGTTGTCATTCTCCTCGATGTGGGTCTGTTGTTCCATGACAATGACCTCGAAGAACTGGCAGCCGTTGTCAACGATTAATATTATAACCCTAAAATAAGGAATTGTTCTTATGTTTAAAAATCTTCGTGTAGGCACCAAACTATTGTGCTTGATTACCATCGGTTTATTAACATCACTTATAATTGGCGGAGCCGGTATTCTTGCCATGCACAAACTGGATGACGCAACAACCGAAATTGGAAATGTACGATTGCAGTCGGTTGTCAGTCTGGAAGAACTCATGAACTGCCAGAATTTTGTCACCGCCTGTGAACGAAGCATCATTATCCGCCGAATTCCCTCTAAAACAAAAACGGAACTTATTAAAAAGATCGAAGATACTATTAAAGCCAGTAAAAACGACTGGGAAAGATATGAAAAACTTCCCCATTCAAAAACTGAAGAAGAGTTATGGAAAGAGCTTGTCCCGGCCTGGCAGGAATGGGTTCGAAACCTGGAACAAATCTGTGAACTCTTTAGAGAAAGAATTAAGTTAGCAGACACGGGAGCTAAGGACTCTGATCCTGCCGCTGCAGCAATGGATCAGAACATTATGAAGCAGGCATTTGAAATCAACCGCGTGTCTTTTCTAAAAGTACATGACTTGTTGGTAAAAATGGTGGATGAAAATAAAAAACTTACAGAAACAAGTGTAACTTCTGCAGGGATCTCTTTTGACAGAGGCATCTTCACCATCAGTGCCGTCTTGATTCTCGGACCGATCATACTTATCATCATCGGCATCATCATCGCCAAAAGTATCACCTCCCCGCTCAACAAAGCGGTTGGAGTCGCCAACGCGGTTTCCCGTGGCGATTTCAGCCAGCGCGTCAATCTGGATTCGAAAGATGAAATCGGTGCGATGTCACAGGCAATTGACAATATCCCGGCAACACTGGCTCTGATTGAAGCCCAGTTTGCCGAACTTTCTAAAGCGGCGGCCGCAGGCAATATGAAATTCCGCGGCGAAGCCGATAAGTTCGACGGGGCATACCGCCAGATTATCAACGTAGTCAATACCACCCTCGACAACATCTCTACCCCGGTCAATGCCGGACTGGTTGTCCTTGACAAACTCCAGAACAACGATACCACAAAGAAGGTTGAGGAAACCGGACTTCAAGGCGACTTCCTCAAGATCGCCCAGGCCATCAACAACGTTCGCGGCCGTATCGAAAATGTCCAGAAGATCGTTATCAACGTTTCCAAAGGCGACATGGGCGACCTGGCAGAACTCGAACGCGTCGGCAAGCGCAGTGAAAATGACCAGTTGGTTCCGGCCATGATTACCATGATTCGCGCCATCAACCTGCTTATTAACGATGCCAATACCCTTGCACAGGCAGGGTTGAACGGACAGCTCGATACCCGTGCCAATGCCTCCCAGCATCACGGCGCCTATCGCCAGATCGTCGAAGGAGTCAACAACTTCATCGAAGCCGTTGCCCAACCGGTCAAGGAAGTTATCGGCACCATGAACGAAGTCGCCAAAGGCAATATGACCGCCCGTGTCAGCGGTAATTACCGTGGCCAGTTCTCCGATCTGAAAGAAAATATCAACACTTCAGTCGGCAGTATAGAAACGGCACTGACCCAGGTTAACGACGCTGTAATGCAGGTCAACGCCGGCAGCGTTCAGATCGCCGACGCCAGCCAGTCGCTCTCGCAAGGGGCAACCGAACAGGCCGCCTCGCTTGAGGAAATAACCAGCTCCATGACGGAAATGGGATCACAGATCAACAGTAACGCCGCCAGCGCCGGAGAAGCCAACAAGCTTACCAGCCAAACTCGCGTTGCCGCCGAATCCGGCGCCCAGAACATGGAGAAAATGGTTGAGTCGATGCGCGACATCAATATCTCCAGCCAGCAGATCGCCAAAGTCAACAAGGTCATTGACGACATTGCCTTCCAGACTAATCTGCTCGCGTTGAACGCAGCGGTAGAAGCAGCCCGGGCCGGGATCCACGGTAAAGGTTTTGCGGTTGTCGCCGACGAAGTACGCAACCTCGCCGGACGCAGTGCAAAAGCCGCCAAAGAAACAGCCGAAATGATCGACGCCTCCACCAAGAAGGTCGAAAACGGCCTTGCCACTGCGGATGACTGCGCGGTAGCCTTCAAGGAGATTGTCGAAAGTATCGTCAAAGTAAATGAACTGGTAAGCGAAATCGCGGTAGCCTCCAACGAACAGGCGCAGGGTATCTCCCAGGTCAATCAGGGACTGTCCCAGATCGATCAGGTCACCCAGCAGAATACCGCTCATGCTGAAGAAACCGCCGCGGCAGCGGAAGAACTCTCCGGTCAGGCCACCAACCTGCGTTCCCTGGTCGGCCAGTTCCACTTGTCAAATACCAGCGTAACCCCACCCCCGGCAGCAGCAGCGCCAAGAAAAGTTGCCGCCGCCAAGTCTCCCCGTGCCGTCGCCGCGCCCAGGCACAACTCGGAAGACTGCAATGACGACTGGGGTAAAGGAAAATCGGCCAAGGAACTCATCTCCTTTGAAGACGATGATTTCGGCCGCTTCTAAATCCTCATTATAACACAAAATATAACGGCCGACCGGAAAATCCGGTCGGCCGTTTCTCAATTTACAGATCAAGGCGAAATCTACTCGTCACGCCCACCGCCAAGCAGACCGGAACGCAACAAGAAGAAGAGCAATGTAAACATCGCACCCGCTGCAGCCGCCACATAAGTCAGAAACGCCGCATTCAACACCGAACCGGCGTCACTGCCCTCATGTTTCGAAACGATCCCCGCTGAAACCATCAGTTTTTTCGCTCGGGCGCTGGCATCCCATTCTACCGGCAAAGTAATCAAAGAAAACAGCACGGCAATCGAAAAAACCACCACCCCTGCCATAATCATGAATCGGGACATGAACAGGCCGGGCAGAAATAGTATATACGACATGTAAGAGGAGATTGAGACCAGCGGAACCATAGCGCTGCGCAGTCCCAGCCAGGCATAAGCCCGGGCATGCTGGATGGCATGACCTGCCTCATGACAGGCAACGCCGATTGCCGAAAGACTCCGTTGCTCATACACCGCAGGCGAAAGGCGTAGCGTCTTCGACGAAGGATCATAATGATCGCTGAGAAATCCCTCGGTTTCCTCGATTGCCACATCATAGATTCCGGCTTCATGCAGCAACCGCTGCGCCGCCTGTGCCCCGGTTACGCCGGAAACCGCTTCAACCTCCGAATACCGGCTGAACATTGACTTGGTATAGATTGCCGCCAGAGTTGATAACAATAATCCCGGCAAAACAAACAGCAAGTATAAAATCATATTGATTCCTCCTTTAGGTCTCTATATTATCCTGGTATTAAAGGACATCTTTTTTTTCAAATTTAAATAGACAGCAATTTTCAGTAGTTGTTCCATATACGATAAAGGAAATATGGGGGAAATTTATTTGGCGCGG
>QKAL01000159.1 GCA_003246475.1 Lentisphaerota bacterium | reverse complement strand
TTATACGCGCAATATTACCAATGTTTTCGAGGATGTAGTTTCGCAATGGCCATCCCGGAAAGAAGGCGATACCGAGCGGCCGTCGGTTTCCATCACCGTCACCGACGACTACCCGCCCCTGCGCCTGAGCGAAGACTCTCCCGTACTGCAACGGGTTCGAAAAGCAGCGGCCAAAAGCGGCAAGACCTTGGAATACCTTGTTGCCGGCGGCGGCAGCGATGCCAACATTTTTTGCGGGCAGGGATTGCCAACGGCAATTCTCGCTACCGGAATGGACCAGGTTCATACCGTCAATGAACAGCAGAGCCTCGACGACATGGTCAGTATCACCGAACTGCTTTGCAATCTGGCCGTTACCCCGGCGTCATGAACCTGCGCAGCCTGATTCCGGCCTGTCCGGCGGTGCGATAAAAATTCCGAATGAACCGGCTCTTTGTTATTGAATTTGGGTATTAGTTGTTATAAGTTTGGTTTTTGGGTATGTAACCCGAAAAGGCACAGAGATCTTCTCTTTGTGCCTTTGATTTTTTCAACTCACTGCTTTGGCGTTTCTTTACAATTTACGAATAAACCGTTTTTACAACACGCCAACCAAGCAAATACCTCTGGATGATTGTTCCGATGTTACCTCATGCCGCTATACAGGCCTCTTCCGGCCGACCAACCCATGAATGTGGAATCTGCGGAATCTGCAACCATACCGATTCTGCCAAACTGACTTATTTCGGTCTCTATGCCTTGCAACATCGCGGCCAGGAGAGTGCCGGGATTGTTACTTCGGACGGCACCAAGGTCAACATGTATAAAAATATGGGTCTGGTTCCAGAGGTATTCTCAGAACAGATCCTGCGGACCCTCATCGGCCATCTTTCCATCGGCCACGTCCGATACTCGACCACCGGTGCCTCCAATATCACCAATGCCCAGCCGCTCATGGTGAACCACAAGGGCACAACGCTGGCTGTCGCCCATAACGGCAATCTCGTCAATTCCCAGCAATTGCGCACCAAACTTGAAGAACAGGGGTCAATTTTCCAGACCACCATGGACAGTGAGGTAGTCCTGCATCTTCTCGCCAGAGCCGCCCACAAAGGATTGGAAACGGCACTGCAGGAAACGTTCGTGCAGCTGAAGGGCGCATACTCGTTGCTGCTGATGACCGCAGATACCATGATAGCCGTCCGTGATCCGGACGGTTTCCGGCCGCTCTGCCTCGGCAGGTTGAAAAACGGCACCGAAGGTGGCTGGATAGTTGCTTCGGAAACCTGCGCGCTCGACCTCATTGAAGCTGAATATGTTCGTGATGTCGCCCCTGGAGAGATTCTGATCATCCGCCAGGACGGCACCATGACCTCAGTGTTCCCGTGGCCCGAGCAGAACACCCACTTCTGTATCTTCGAACAGGTCTACTTTGCCCGGCCCGATTCCGACATCTTCGGCATCAACGTCTACCAGACCCGGAAAAGAATGGGTGAGATACTGGCCGAGGAGGCCAATATCGATGCCGATTTCGTCATGCCTTTTCCCGACTCCGGCAATTACGCCGCCATCGGGTATTCCCAGGCATCCGGCATCCCTATGGAAATGGGCGTAATCCGGAATCACTATGTAGGACGAACCTTCATCCAGCCCACCCAGTCCATGCGTGATTTCAACGTCAAGGTCAAGCTCAATCCGGTGCGGTCGTTTCTCAAAGGGAAACGGGTTATAATCGTTGAAGATTCAATCATCCGCGGGACAACCGGCAAAAGCCGGGTGCGGGCACTGCGGCAGGCCGGAGCTGTTGAGGTACATATGGTGGTCAGCTGTCCGCCGACCCGCCATGCCTGTTACTACGGTATCGATTTCCCCTCATGCGAACAACTCATCGCCAATGCCAAGAGCATCGAAGAAATTGCCGAGTATCTGGGTCTTGACTCCCTGCACTATCTGAGTCTTGATGGGCTGGTCAGGGCCACCGGCCTGGAAAAGAAAGATTTCTGCCTTGCCTGCTTCGACAACAATTACCCGGTGGAACCGGATTTGACCTTCCGGAAGGATATTTTCGGCTGATTTCCAAGGAATCTGCCCCGACCTCGGAGAAGCGTCTCAAACTCTGGTAATCACGCAGTTCTTGCCGCTCGTCTTCGCTTCATACATAGCTTGATCCGCACGAATCTGGAGCTGGGCGGCATCTTTGTCCCTGCTCAGTTCCAGGTTGCGCCTGCAGGAAACAAGTCCGATTGAAAGTGAGCAATTACCAAAGCTCTCTTCGACAAAACTGAGCAAAATTCGCTGAACGATCTCCGTACCCTGATTGGCCGTTGCCTGCGGCAACAATACGGCGAACTCATCTCCGCCGAGACGAAAACACATATCAACGCTGTCCCGCGTACAATCTTTTAGAATCTCAGCTAAAGTGATGAGAACCTTATCACCGGCCTGATGCCCCTTGGAATCATTGTACTCCTTGAAATTGTCAATATCAATACAAGCCAGCATCAGAGGATAGCTCTGACGATGGGCGCGTTCAACTTCGCCGGAAAACATTTCATTAAACGCCCGTCGATTATATATCCCGGTGAGTCCATCCTGGCGGGAGAGCTGTTCCAACTCGCGAATCATCCGCCGCTCACGCAAAGCCCTCGCAAGTTTTGCCTCAAGTTCCGCCTGATCGATCGGCTTTTTTATAAAATCGATTGCCCCGGCCTTGATTACCGCTGCATAATTCGCCTTTTCATGAAAACCGGTGGCCATTATCGCATCGGTATTTTTATATTTCTGGCGAATATGTCCAAGCAGATCCAGACCATCCATTCCCGGCATGACGACATCGGAAAGAACAAGGTCAACAGGAGTCGATTCAAGGACAGCCAGTGCCTCCATGCCGTCACCAGCCACCAGACAATGATACCCAAGGGAACTCACGAGAACACTCAGAGTCATCCGGACCAGTTCGTCATCGTCGACGATTAAGATAACAACAGATTCTTTATTGGCTTCCATGTAATTCATTCGGCAAATGTCCGCAAAACAGGTGTCGTAACCAGCCAACTCGTTATTAACTATATTGTTCTTTCTTATAGTACTGTCAATAATTGACAAAGTCCATATTGACAACATTATTCCAGTTCCCCAGCGGAACATCCATAAGAAATTATGGCACTTCAAAAACATAACAGAAAACCATTTAGATGTCAGGCGAATACTATTACGAGTCATTGTCCGGACAAAAAATGTTCACGAAAAGACAAAAATATTTTTCTTGAAAAGACAATTGATATTCCAAACATAGTAATGCTAGAATGTCTGGT
Source organism: Lentisphaerota bacterium (assembly GCA_003246475.1). GTDB lineage: Bacteria > Verrucomicrobiota > Lentisphaeria > Victivallales > SZUA-371 > SZUA-371. The sequence continues at coordinate 287 of QKAL01000159.1, read as the reverse complement.
AAAATATCAAAAATCTTGCCGACTTTTTCACCTTATATGGATAATCTGCAGCTCACAAAAATCTTTGAAGGAACACTGTACGGCGATATACTCGATGAAATCAGTTTTCTCGCTGCCGAAATTTTTCCTTCGTTTGATATCTCGATTATTAAAGAGACTCACCGTGACCTTGCAGCGTTATTCTCCGGCAAGACACCAGGTTTTCTCAAGACCTACCTGCCGTACCATAACCTGCGCCATACGCAAATGGTGGTGCTGGCCACCGTCCGCCTCTTCCATGGCCTGAG
>QKAL01000106.1 GCA_003246475.1 Lentisphaerota bacterium | reverse complement strand
CCCCCTGGGTGAAAAAACGTTTTTTTAGGCCGCGGTTATTTCTGTTTCCGGATGGATTTGAACCTTTCTCAACGATGATAGCGCCAGTGGTTTCTCCCAACCGGCAGATACCGACCAGTTCCAGTTGGGGCATGTTCTGGAGTGGCATTGAATTACTGCTGTCAGTGACCGGGGCCTTGCCTCGCAACGGGTCGAAAATATTCTTGCCACGGATCTCCGGCGAGGCGGTTGAAATGGGGCCGGAGGAAATTGTTTTGCTGTTTTTATTGTCCCCCATGACAAAGGTACGCTTGAGGGCTTTGTCCGGGGGGGCCGGCCGGAAGTTGAAGTGCCAGAGCAGCAGCAATATGGCGGTCATGCCCAGAATCAGATTTGCCGTCAGGTAATAACGTTTCATTGCTTGTTATCCCCCTTTTCCGGCGGCCAGAACGACTTATCCAGTTCCGCTTCGGTGACGGCTACGATTTTTACCGTGGCGTTGAAGATGACAAAACGCGGCTTATTGGTGTTGTCGGGGTTCATGGTAAGGTTTTTCCAGAAAAATCGGGGGGTCATGTGTTCCAGCTCGGACATCATCCGCGCAATCTCCTCCAGCTGCGCATCTGCAGTAACGCCGACTTCATAGGTGTTGACTCCGTCAATGACTTTGCTGGTCTGGAGGTTCCCCAGCGATTTGATTTTCACCCCAGCGTCTTTTGCTGCCTGTTCAATCTTGCGGCGCACTTCAAATTGTGGATCCCCGTCGCGCTCCTGCCGCCAGAACCAGCGGTCCTGGGCACATACCGTCCGGATCGGAAGCGAAAGCGTTTCTTCCTGCTCCAGTGCTTTGCGAAGAGCCTCCTGTTTAAGTTGCAGAACGGCGATTTTTTTCTCAATTGAAGAACTTGTCGGCCACAGATTCGGCAGCAGGTCGGAATTCAGATATAGCGCAGTAAGGGCAAGTACGGCAATGATAATACCGATCACCGAGCCCCGGCGATGGTTCTGCCACATGTCTGCGATTTTTTCCCGAAAACGTCTCATAGTTATATCATCCTCATCCGTTTTTCATTGCCAGCGAGACGTACATGACAACGGTGTTGTTCGGATTGCGCATCTTGCGCAGATTCTCCACCACATATCCGTTCAGGCGGCTCAACTGCGCGGATATGTCCTCGCGGTCGTTTTCTGCCTGGATGGTCAGAACGATTTTACGGTTGGAAGCCCGCAGATTTGTGATCCACATGCTTTCCGGCAGGAGACGGGTCAGATCGTTCATCAGCCGCAACAGATCCGGTTCGTCAGTGGCTTCCAACAACTTTCCCGCTGTCTTTCCGAGATTTTCGGCAGCCTTGATTTTTTTCTGCTGGAGAGCCAGCATGCGGTCTATCCGGGCTGTTTCCGCATTGATTGCCTGAGTCCGGAAGTAGGCGTCGTTCCAGTGCCGATAACCGATTCCCAGCAGCAGGATACCGGCAAACAGTGTCAGCCCTGCCGCCAGTCCTTTCAGTACTTTACAGCGCTGCGGTTTCAGATGATCCGGCAATGGCGAAAGGGTTTTGCGATCGCCGGAGGAGCAACTCAGGCCATAGGCCCCCAGCAGGCAGGCGACGTTAAGTTCTTCCTGATCCGAAACTCCATCGGCAAATCCGGTTATGTCCTGAATGTCGATCTGCGGTTTTTCCTCTGTTGCCGAGATCCACTTGATCTGGCGCTGGCCGCCGGGGGATTCCGCGGCTTCGAGAATGAGCTTTTCCTCGATTTCGGGGAGAAAAATATTTTTTCCGTGCAAGATTGGATCTATTGCCATGAACGGATGGCAGACAAGGTCGGCTTTGATCTCGGTCATGGCGATTTTGCTCAAAAGCTCCTCCCATGTCCGGCTTTTTACCGCAAACACCCGGACGCAGGCGCTGGAAGCTTGCTTGTCGTCATTGATGCGGCGGTGGAATACCGTTAGTTCTTCAGTGCCGCAGGGCAGTTGCCTGGAGAGTTCGAATGCCAGCGCGTTCCGGAGTTCATTGGGGGAGAGACGGGGCATTGGCAGTTCAAAACATACGGCATTGCCGATATATCCGCCCAGTATAACCAGGTCGATGTCCTTGGCATTAAGTTTGTTGAAGGTATCTGTCAGTCGTCCGGGAAAATCCTGTCCGGACGGGGATGCGCATGTCGCGATAACCGTTGGCTTGCTTGCCGGACGCGCTTTCTCAATCACTACCCCGGCTACCCGGTCTTCATGATTCCAACTTATCGCCAGACACTTCATGCTCCTGATCCTACCTTGCTGCGGTTGCGGTTGGGGAGGCAATCGTGTAGCGTAATGGTGTTCCCGGGGCAGAAAAAAAAGTCTGCAGTTCGGCATGGAGTCCGGATTTTTTGCAGAAAAAATGGCTTAATAAGATTATATGAATATATGTTTTTGCCATGCCGCCTTTTTTGTCCATGATAGTTTTTGGAAAACATTAACGCAATGCATTTTATATTGAAAACAAGCATTTGTCAAGTGAAATTTGAACAAAAAGAGGCTATGGGCGTGGGAGCGCCCATCAGACCGGGAAAATCTGATGGGCGTGAGATGTTTTTAATTGCCGAGATAGTAGTATTCGCGTTGTCCCAATCCCATGACATAAGCACGGAAGCTGATGCTCTTGCCGTTGTATTGGCTGTTGGTTACGACCAGTTGTCCTGTCGAGTTGACAGTGAACGTCGGAGCACCGTAACCTGCCTGGTTGAACGCTCGCGGATTAGCCACAATGGAAACGTAGCCTGCGCTGCCGAAGCCGTTGTGGACAATATAGAGCAGGTAGTTGTATTCATAGCAGGAGGCGGAGAGCGTTACGGATACCAGCCCACCCTGCTTGGTCGCGGCCACTTCGGATACGGTTGTTGTGGTCGTGGATATGGTTTTTTCGACATGGTAGGGCTTTCTCTGTACGTTGACCGATCCGTCCGGGTTGGCTACTGCCCAGTCGACCAGCTGCATTTGGCCGAAATAGATCGGAGTACTCCAGCAGGAGACATTACCGGCATGATATACCGGGGCGTTGCTGCTGGCCAGGGTGGGGGCGCTGGAGTCGAAAAGTTCGAGCGTGATCGTTCCGTAGGTGATGATCTTGCTGTTTGAAGTGACGTTACATTTGATAATGTTAATGTTTTCCCGAGTCCATACCTGGAAGTCCATCGGGGCATTGTAAAGCGCAATTTCCGGGTTGCTGGATTCCCCGACCTTGATTACAGGTTCGGTTACACCGTCGATATTGTTGATGGTACAGTGTTTCAATCCGCTGCCGTGAAATGACGCGTCACCGGCCCCTTTTACATAATACAGCGCGGTATTGGTCAGAAAATCGCAGTCTTCAGCTACGCAGAATTCGGTGAATGTCCCTGCACTGATGTCATTTGACAGGACAATCCCGTAGGCCAAGCTTGAGAATTTGCAGTTCTTTACGGAGATGCCGCACGAACCTTTCAACAATATGCCCGTTTGGGTTCCACTTCCGGTAAAGGTCAAACCTTTGATCTGCGCCCCGATTAATCCGCCGCTTCCACCGTAGGAATTAAAGATAGGAGCTCCTGAGGACAGTCCGCTGCCGTTAATAATGGTGGTGGCAGCGTTTTCGCCGATTACGCTGACGAAACTGAACGAGTCATTGAGGGCTGGCAGTGCGGATGATATGTAATATGTACCGGCGGGGATGAATAAGGTTTTAAAGCCGTTGTTTTTGCAGTAGTTGATCGCATCAGTGAATGCTTGGGTATCGTCAAGGGTATCCGAGCCGTTGGCTCCGGTACTGACTACAGAGCAGTAAGTGAAAGACCAGTCGGTACCGGCACAATACGCTGCCGGTACCACTGCCAGTGATACGCAGAATAAACAGATTTTAAGAAATTTCATCATAATTCTCCCATTGTTTTTTTTCTCGTTTCTGTTCTGAAAATATCAATCAAAGCGCTTTGACAATTATTTTACAATATTTGCTTGTAAAAGTCAATGGGTTATTTGGGAATTTTTTGTGTAACTTGCTGTGGTGAAGAAACATGCGTTTAAAATGCGGCTTAATTATAAAAGCATTTTGTGTGTTTGATGGCGAGTTTATATTTTATGTATTGAAGCTAATGACGTAAGGGTGGATTTGAATGTTGTTACAACTTGGATTGATTATCTCGGGCGGATTGATAGATGAAGGCTATAAAGTTTAGCTAATATCTTGTATGTAAGTGGATTGCGTTGTTTTTTTATCGATAAAAACATCTCGCAATATTGACTTTAAAATTGAGTCGTGGTATAATAAAAGTACCAGGAGATAAAATATACTAAGGTGTTAAGCCGTGGACGAATTGACAAGTAAATCAGATATTTTGAAAAAGAGATTACTTTTTGAAATCTCAACCGGAGTATATTGTTCCGGTGATTGTCTTGCCAGCGAACGGGGTCTCAGCGAAAAGTATAATGTCAGCCGTAATACGCTGCGGCAGGCTCTGGATGAGTTGACCGACCTTCAAATACTGGAAAGACGCCCGCGTCAAGGAACCTATATTTCACCCGGGGCGCTTGATATAATCAGCCGTGATATCGAGAGTCCGAGGTTGTCGGTATTGTTCGTGATGCAGAAGGATCAAGTCGGCAATCCTTTGCTCAGCAACCTTTTCCTCACCTGTCAGAGCCGGCTCGCGCCCGATGTTAAGATCTCTATTTTATTTAAATCCGTTACGGAAAGTTTTGCCGATGAATTTCACCGTGCGGATATACTGATAGTATTCGGATGTGAGGATTTTCGGTTGCTTGAAAAGCTGAAGAGGAAATATAAATCATTGGTTCTTCTTAACATCAAGCATAGCGGATTTAATTATATATCTCCCGACAACTACAACGGCGGCCAGCAGATGGCGCGTTTCATTATCGAATACGGGCATAAGGATATTGGTTTTATCGGTCTGGAGCCGGATCTGGAGTCTTTTGATTTTTATGATCGCTACAGCGGAGTCAAAGATGTGTTTGCCGCGGCCGGGCTTGAATTTAATTCCTTCTGTTTTTCCGCTCATAATTATTATAAAATGGACACTTACTGCGATACTGCAGTTGAGACTCTGTTGCAACGGAAAAAAGCTATTTCAGCCTTTATATGTCTGTCTGATATGTTGGCGGTTGATGTACTTATCAGCTGTACGGAAAGAAGGATACGGGTTCCCGAAGACATCAGTATTATAGGATTCGACGACCAGTATTATACGCAGTTTACTGTCCCCAGAATCACCACAATGAAGTATCCTGCCGAAGCTATGGGCATCCGATTGGCGGAATATATCAACTGTATCTGCCGAGGCGGCGACGATCCGATTCAGGAGAGTATTGCCCCTGTTCTGGTCAAACGTGAAAGTGTACGTTTCCGTTCCGAACCGAAGACAATTATTGGTAATGCTCCGGAAGGGAGTGTTTGATTTTTCCGGCGACGTCAATGTTCCGGAAAATATTTTATTTGATATGATAGGGTTACTGGTTGTGTTTGTGGTCGGGTATGTACGGCTGGGTGGTCTGGTCGATATTCTTAAAATAACTAAAGGAAGAGAGGACAAATGGACAGGAATGCAACTACCGTATTGGCTGTGCTGGCGATGCTGTTGGGTATGGCATCGACTTCATGGTGTGTTACGCTGGCGACGACTGACGATTTTAATCGGAGCGATACGTCGTCGCTGGGGTATGGTTGGAGTTATTCGAATCATGTGTTCGCCGTCTCAAACAATCAGGCGATCAACAATGGTGATGGATTCAATGTTGCATACAGGCCTGATGCCGTTCTTGGGACTGGAGCCTATACTATTCAATGCGACGCATCCGGACCGACAGACAATACTCAATATGTCGGTTTGGTTTATAACTTCAAGGACGTCGACAACTACTGTGTGGTACGAAAATCGATCGGGGGTTATACACAGTTTTTCAGACTCGTCGGAGGATTAGTTACTGATTTTCAAGAGGGCTATTACTCCGCCGGTACGACAATGAAAGTCGTATATGACGGGCAGGGTGGATATAAATATTATTTGGACGGGGTTGAAAAGCGGAGTTGGAGCGGTAGTACATCTACAGATGGTCGTGGTGGGATTTTTTCATGTGGCTCCTCGACGTTCGATAATTTCTCGTTGTTCGCCATGGAAGATTTCAACTCAAGCAACGCGATTGCCCTGGATAAGGGTTGGATCGATCTCAGCAATAGCTTTTCAGTAAAAGACAACGCCGCATCGAACAGTGGTACGGATGCGGTTGCGGTACGATATGATGTGTCGCTTGGTACCGGACCCTTTACCATGCAATGCGATGTTTCCGGACCGACAGACAATACTCAATATGTCGGACTGGCTTTTAATGTTCAGGATAAGGACAACTACTATGCTCTCAGGCGTACAATTTCCGGTTGGACTCAATTCGTGGTATTTGCCAAAGGCAGCTCGCCTGTTGCAAAGACGCAATTTGCTTGTTCCAGTTCCGTGATGAAAGTTGCTTATGATGGGAATGGTACTTTCAGCTTTTATGACGGAGATGTGGGAACTCCGATTGCAACCTGCGGCGATACGACATATACCTCCGGCGGTGCCGGTTTGTATTCCTCCAAGGCCGGAAGATTCACTGATTTTAAAATATCATATACCGATAATTTCAACCGTGACGCCTCTTCTTCGCTGGGAGTCATGTGGTCGGATCTCAGCGGCGCTTTTACTCTGAGTGACAATAAGGCTGTAAGTAGTGCTTATAATTGTGCCATTGCCTTGAAAGTCGGCGATGATCTTGGCAGCAAGCCATTTGTGGTGGAAGGAGAGGTTTCCGGCATGGCGGACCTTAATCAGTTTGCCGGTCTGGTATTCAATTACAAGGATCCCGATAATTATTGGGTTATACGCCAAACAGTTGGCGGCTTTACACAATGTTTAAAGTATGTTAATAATAACCCAAATCTTATTTCGACTTCATATGCGAGTGGGAAGATGAAAGTCGAGTATGATGGCAACGGAAATTATAAATACTACGTTGGCGATACTCTTCAGGGAGGCTGGTCGAATAATTCCGAAGGGGGCCGGTTGGGCATATACGTAGGCCTTGGCGGTGCTATTGACAATTTCTCCAGCGAAACCGGTTACGGTTTTGCTGCCTCCTCCCTCGACAACGGCTGGTATGATGTCAGCGGAGCTTTTACCGTCTCTAATTCCAAGGCGGAAAACACCGGTAAAGTGGATGCGATTGCGATACGGTCAGACATTAACCTGGGAACCAGCCCGTTTACGGTTCAGTGTGATGTTGTCGGCTCAACGGATGTGAGCGACAATCGTTATGTAGGACTTATATTTAACGTTCAGGACGAAAAAAATTACTACCTGGTACGCCGGATCGGTTCCGGTTTTTATCAGTTTTTGAAGTGTGTTGATGGTAGTTACAGCGAGATCAGGAATGGCGTGAGTGCCTCGGGCGATAAGGTGAAAGTTGCCGGTAACGGGGCTGGAAACTTTACTTTATATGTTAACGAAACGGAGGCTGCAACCTGGAGTGATACGACGTATTCCGGCGGCAGTGTCGGAATCTATTCCAGTATCTTCGGACAGTTTGACAACTTTGCGGTCACATGTAAATCTCCGCAGGCGGATAACGAAGCGACGATCGCCGTTAATGTCAATTCCGTCCTCGGCGCAGTCAACCGTAAGGCAATGGGGCATATGCTTCTGGGGGCTGATAGCCAATATATATGGGGTAATCCGGATCCGAATCTTGTTATTAGAATGCAGGGGAACGGGATATGGGATAATATCAACCTGCGTCCCAATTTCAGCTCCGCCACTCTTTTGCGGAATATGAGGCCTAATATTTTGAGATACCCCGGCGGTTCCGATGTTAAGAATTTTGACTGGAAAACAACTGTCGGAACGATGGCGGAACGGGGAGAAAACTGGTACTGGGGATTGATGGAATTTCTGCAAGTGTGTGAGTACGTCGGCGCGGAACCGCAGATATGCCTGTCCAGTTATGTCGGCGGTCCTGACGATCAGATAGATCTCGTCGAATTTCTCAATATGCCGGCGGAGGCGGCATATCCATGGGCAATGAAGCGAGCTTCGCTGGGACACCCGGCACCATATGGCGTGAAGTATTTCGAGCTGGGCAACGAGCCATATGACGGCAATCGTCAGGTGACTCCATACAAAAAGTGGTCTGTTGAAGGTTATGCTGACTGGGCAAAGGCAACAAACACAGGAATGAAGGCATTGGATCCGACCATAAAACTCGGCCTGCCTGAATGGAATGTTAACGCGGATACGGAGTGGCTGATGCGTGAGGTTGGCCCATATGTCGATTTCGCGATCATTCACAAATATCCGGTCATCTATGGCGGTGATGTCGATTTGACCGATGCGCAGGTCAATACCATCTTCTCCGCTTTTATGGCGGCGGGAGATCAATATACCCGTGAACTTAATGAGTCGCATCAGAAATACTCCACGCTGGCCGGCAAGGACATGCCTCTGGCAATCACGGAATTCAATGTGTTCACGTTGAGTGCCAACCCTGTGTCGTTCAGGACGACCCTCGGTGCCGGTATGATGAATGTCGATCTGATGACGCAGATGTTGAAACCGGAGAATCATATTCTGCTGGCGAACTACTTCCAGGTCTTCAATGATTACTGGGGCAGCCTGAGAAATGACTCCGGTAACTGGTATAATCCCGATTCATGGCGGACCCTTGCGCCCTATCACTGTTTTAAACTTATCGGCGAACACATTGGCGATACAATGGTTGAAACCAGCGTCACTTGTTCTAAGAAAAATTTTGCCGGCTTCAGTGATATTGCCCCGTTTACCGGTAACTCGTACATCCCATCTGCGCAGCTGAGTACTAATAACCTCTTCAACCTGGCGACGGATTTCAATAATCTGCCGGACACGGCTAATTATCAGTTCCGTTCCAATGGGATCACCCAGGTCAAAGCGTCTTGTGCCGGCCTGAATGCAACTAATTCCTTCCTTGGATTTACAAATACCTATGTCAGCAATTTTCCTTTAGATTATCGGCCCTCCGCCGGAGGCATTTTGTATAAGTTTTCATTTGACGCCCGTTGGTGTCCGGATGAGACCAGCGGCAAACCCACCATCGGATTGGGGTTGGTTGATAGTCGCCCCTGGAATGAAACCGGTTCCGGAATCGCGCTGGATGGTGTTGATCTGAATATAGCCTATCCGGTCAATGACAACTTTGACCGGGCCAATTCCTCATCGCTGGGAAGCTCATGGACCGATTTGTCGAGTTCCGGCAAATATGATCTTGTCGACAACAAGGCGAAATATACTACCACTACTTATGCCGGTATTGCAAAATTGAACGATGTTAACCTGGGAACCTCGAATTTTACTGTACAATGCGATCTTGCTGGGCCGGCCACCAGCAGTCAGTACGTCGGTTTGGTATTTAATTACCAGGATGCGAACAGCTATTATGTGGTTCGTCAGACAATCTACGGTTATACTCAATTTCTTAAGTACAGCAGCGGAACTTACACGGAACTGGCTCCTGCAGGCTATTATCCCGGAACCACCATGAGAATCGACTATGATGGGAACGGCAACTACAAGTTCTACAAAGACGGAGTTGAGAAAGTAACATGGAGTAACAACACTCTTACCGGCGGCGGAGTCGGATTGTATGCCAACAATAAGGTAACGTTTGATAATTTTTCGTTTTCCTTCGGGAAATGGAAACATTTCGACGGCATTTACCAGCCCTTGCCGGATACGGCTGAGATGAGTTGTGTATTGCGGGTCTATGACGATTATTCGTCGAATGGGGCTTGCGGTATGTTTGAGACTCAGAACATCAGAATTGAACCATGGTCCAGTGCGGTATATCCTGCTTACGACGAGTTGCGTTCGATCGCCACCTTGTCGTCTGACGGCAGCAGACTGTACGTGTTGGTTATCAACAAGCGATTGGAAATGAGCGGAAGTGTCAAGGCGACGATCAACCTGAACGGATTCAACCCTGCGTCGGCGCGGGCATGGACCGTAAACGGCCCGTCCGTGTCGTCGAATAGTGTCAAGGAAATCTCCAACGGGAATTCGGTGGCAATCGGCACTTCCGGTAGTGTCGAGTATCTGTTCCCGGCGCATTCGATCACAATAATCGAGTTTGCGCAGTGAGTCGACTCACGTAATTCAACATGAATAATGGAGCCGTTTGGCGGCTCCTCTTTAAACCTCCTGCTGTTAAAAAATATTGACGGCAGGAGTTTTTTACTTGAATATATAGTTTTTACGTCACATATTTCCAGTACACGGGCGTCGTGGGATTTTTAGATTGCGTGCGGTGTTTCGCCGCGCATGAATATTACCAGCAGCAGGCAATATAATTGTATTATATTTGCCTTATGAACGGCTCTGCCGTATGTGTGATTAGTAAAACCCCGCCCGTGTTTTTAAACACATTTTTCAGGGTTAAGGGGAAATATGTTTGCATTCCTGAAGACACTTTTCGGAGGGCGGAGACGCCGGTGGAAACACGATTTCGGCTATATCAACCGGCGGCTGGGGCCATGGGAAAGTCAGGAGACAAAAGATCCGGTCAGAGGAACCAGACTGCCGAAACGGGTGGTTCTGCCTGACTGGGTGGAGAGGTTCGGCGATCAACCGGGCAGTGTGTCGTTTTCCCGTGCTTTTTTTCCGTATTGGCTGCGTATTGAACCTGCACTGGCGGCGTTGCTGGTCCGCAGGATCCGCGAAGGAAAGCTGTATCGTGAGTCCAAAATACCCAAGAAATCCGGCGGCGAGTTCCGAATAATCCATGCCCCGGAGAAAATCCTGAAAAATTTCCAGCGGATCATTTTGTCGCGTTATCTCGAACAGATCGAGGTTCATGAGGCGGCGCACGGGTTTGTCAAAGGGCGTTCCATTTTCAGTGCGGTTCGCCCGCACTGCGGCAAACGGGTGGTGGTTTCTCTGGATCTGGAGGATTTTTTCGGGACTGTGACTTTCCGGCGGGTGGCCGGGCTTTTCTGCGCTTACGGCCTGGAAAAGAAACCGGCGTTGTTGCTGGCAGGGCTGTGTTGCCGGGATGGTAAACTGCCGCAGGGCGCACCGACCAGCCCGATGATTGCCAATATCGTCTGCCGGAAGCTGGATGCTAGGCTGACCGGTTTCGCCATCCGTCACAACTTTGCCTATACCCGTTATGCTGATGACCTGATTTTTTCCGGTGAAGACCCCCTGATCGGTTTTATTGGCGTGATCAAGAAAATTATTCAGGAGGAGGGTTTTGCCGTTGCCGGTCATAAGTTGAAGATCCGGCGCAGCGGCTCCCGGCAACAGGTACTTGGACTCAACGTCAACTCATGTGTATCGGTTCCGCGGAAAGTACGGCGCCTGTTGCGGGCTATGGCGGATCGTCAGCTCAAGGCTCAGAAGGCCGATGACAATATGTACCCCTTTCTCATGGGCCATGCCTCGTTCATGAAGCCGGTACACCCCGAAGAGGCGCAACGTTTAAAGAAAATGCTGAAGGACATATATTAAACCAAGATGTTCAGAGGATGTGAGTATCAATTTAAACCCAGAAGTTTCCAGCTCCGTCTGATGGAGCTGATCAAGGGCGCCAAAAGCTCGGAAGACCGCCTCTACGTGGTGTGGCCGCCGGGTTCGGGCAAAACCGTGACCGGGCTGATGCTGGCGGTCGAGATGAATGTACCGACGCTGGTGCTGGTGCCGAATACCGCGATCCAGTCACAGTGGATTGCCAAGACGTCGATGTTTGTCCCGCCGGATTCGGGGATAATTCTCGCTTCGCACGATCCGGCACGGCGGCTCCCGGTTACCGTGATGACTTACCAGTCGCTTGCCCGTCCGCCGGAACTGGATGATTCCGAGCGTGCAACTCTCCTTGCCGCATGGACCGATGAATTGGTGGAGGAGTGGGGTACTCGGGAGGAGGCCGTCGCCTGGCTTGCCGATCTGGAGAAGAATAATCCGGAGCAGTTCCGTTTTTCGTTGCTGCGGCGCAGGAAGAAGTCCCGTAACGACGTTTCCGCCGTAACGCCCGGTTCTCTTGATGCCGTGGCGTTGGCGACCATGGAACTGCTTCGTGACGCTAAGATCGGCCTTGTGGTGTTTGACGAATGCCATCATCTTACCGGTTTCTGGGCGGAGATGGCGGTTACTTTGCTGGAAAAACTCGGCAGCCCGAAGGTTCTCGGCCTGACCGCCACGCCCCCGGGCGATTCAGAATTAAGTGATTATGAACTTGCGCTGCACAAAACTCTGCTTCGTAATATTGATTTTAAACTCCTCACCCCGGCGGTGGTCCGCGAGGGTTTCCTCGCCCCTTATCAGGATCTGGTCTATTTTACCAGGCCGGGAACCGGTGAGCTGGAATTTGTCCGCAACTGCAGCGACTCTCTTGTCCGGGTTCTGGCGATGACCGAGAACCATGACGAAACCACCTTGTCTGACTGGCTGTCCGGAGAGCTTAACAACATTACCGTCGAAACGTTTGCCTCCGTTCTGCGCAAACGCCGTGATTTTATCGAGAATGCCGCGTCATATCTTTCTGCTTGCGGAAAGGAGATGCCGGAACGTTTCCGTCCTTTTGCCGGGAAAAAACTGCGACTGGAGGACCGGGCCGATCTGGTCGGCCGGTATGCCGCGAAATTCCTTCTGGCCCGCTCCGAAGAGAAGCTGCGCTGTTTGCACGGGGAGCTTGCCGCGGCGTTTCGTCCGCTGGGATACGTTCTAACCGAAAAGGGTTTGCGCCATTGCCAGTCGACTGTTGACCGGGTACTGTCGCTGTCGCAGGCGAAGCTGGATGCCATGGCCGACATCCTTAAACATGAGATGCAGGGGGCGGGTGACCTGCGTGTTCTGGTGGTCACCGATTTCGAGCGTTCCTCGGCAACGGTGGAAAAGTCAGTGGCGTCACTCATCAACAGTGAATCCGGCGGTGCCGTTGCCGCGATGCGGAAGTTGACTTCCGACCCGGAAACCGATAAACTCGATCCGATTCTGGTTACGGGAAAGACCGTGCTGGTCGATGACGATCTGTTGCAAAATTTTCTTGTCCATGCGGAAAAATGGATCGCTGCCAACAACCTTGCGGTCAACATCGAAACAGTTTCCGATGCCGGGTTCTTCGAGATCAGGGGGAGTGGCGCCGACTGGACCCCGCGCAATTATGTAGCCATGGTCACTTCGATGTTTGAGCTTGGTGTTACCCGTTGCCTGGTCGGGACTCGCGGCTTGCTGGGCGAAGGCTGGGATTCCCTGCGCGCCAACACGCTGATCGACCTGACCTCCGCCTCCACCTCCGTTGCCGTTAACCAGCTGCGGGGACGGGTTATCCGCAAGGATCCGCTTTGTCCGGGCAAGGTGGCCAATATC
>QKAL01000078.1 GCA_003246475.1 Lentisphaerota bacterium | reverse complement strand
GCAAAAAGATGCAGGCGATACAGGTAGCAAACGCCATTCTGGAGGCTATGGGCAAGAAACGCGCATCCGACCACGACGCGGAAGCCTCGCTCAAGGCCACAGCCACGGCCACCGGTCCGGACGGCAAAATCACCACACGTTGAAATATATCACATAAACAGCAGCAGGCTGCCGGCCATCACGATCATACCACCGACCAGACCGTAAATGGTAAGATGGTGTTCACCGTATTTTTCCGCCGCAGGGAGCAGTTCGTCGAAAGAGATGAAGACCATAATTCCTGCCACGGAAGCAAAGACGATTCCGAACACCATATCGTTCATATAACGCAACAGCACCAGATACCCGATCAATGCACCAACGGGTTCGGCAAGGCCGGAAAGAAAGGAGTATAAAAAGGCCTTTTTATGGCTGCCGGTCGCGTAATATACCGGTACGGATACCGCGATACCTTCCGGAATATTGTGGATGGCAATCGCGGCAGCAATAGATACTCCAAGAGCCGGAGATTTCAGCCCGGCAATGAAGGTCGCCAGTCCTTCCGGAAAATTATGGATGCCGATGGCCAATGCCGACATGATACCCATCCGCATCAGTTTGTGATGCTTGCGTTCGGTGGAAGTCAGCTCTTCGACGTTGTGCATCTCATGGGGGTTTTCCATCGACGGGACCAGACGGTCAATCAGTGCCACCACAGCCATACCACCAAAAAACGCCAGCACTGTCGCCAGCCGGGCTCCGACAGGCGAAAAACTGCCCAGCAACGCCTGGTTGGCCTTGGAAAGGATCTCTCCAAACGACACATAGATCATCACTCCTGCCGAAAAGCCAAGTGCAACCGATAAAAAAACCGTATTTGTCCGCTTGGCAAAAAATGCGATTGCGCTGCCGATACCGGTAGATAAGCCCGCCAGTAGCGTCAAGCTGAACGCGGCAATAATCGTCTCATTACTGAGGTTCTCAAACATGATATTTCATCTCCCCCTCTATGGATTGATCTGGCGTATGATATCCAGAACTTCCGGCTGCTCTGCCGTCGCCGGATTAATAAAAAACAAAAGTTCCATGCCTTTACGCTTGAGTTCCCTCACGCGGCGCTGATACTGCCGTCGCCAGTCAGGAAAACCGGAAGCAGCGGCAATAACGGTTGAATCATAAGGGATGCGCGGCATAAAAAGACAGTTGTCGATAAGTTCCGACAACAGCTCCGGCCATGGTTCCAATATCAATGCCGCCCCCTGAGGGCAACTCCTCCCGAACGCGACAACATGCATCCAGGAAACTGGCGCAACAAAGACCACCGCATGACGTTCCGGTGAAAAATCCTGTCCGGCAAGAAATGCGGCAATCGTTTTTTCCGCCTTCTCCGCCATATGCAGATAGTCGTCGGTCAAAGCGACAATACCATGATCCGTCCGCCGGGAAATATAGGCGTATTCGGTAAAATAATATTCCACATTAAAACCATCCGCCGGTGGACGATTCACGTTAAGATAATCCGCCAGTTCCGGATTGCCACGCCGGATCACCGCCAGAGCCAGCTGCCGAAAGCCGGAAAACGCCAGCGTTGGAGGAATCTTTTCGCGGTTGACGGCATTCTCAAAGTCCTGCCGCAGATCACCGGCAAAAGCCTGTTGCAGAAGCGCCATGGCAGCACGCCGGTATTCAGCATATCCATCGGGCATAACACTTGGCAACGGCATGATATTGAAGGTCATAGCGGCAAGTTCCTCCACCGCCTGGTCAAGGTAACCGCTCCAGTGGAGTTGCGAACCGGGAACCGCATCGCATTTTCCGGTGATCTCCGGAATACCGCAATCATCCGGAGGAAAATGTTCCAGCGGCATACGCAAACTCCCCGCGATGCAAGCACCACCGGCAGTACAATTGTATATTCCCGGTTTTTCCAAACCACAGAGATATTGTTCCAGACAATCTTTCAGCTTGATAAACTCCGGAGTGGAAACCACCGTTCCGTCATTCCCTTCAATTTTAACGAGATGATGCTCAAACTGCGCCTCATCACTGTACTGCGGCAGATGAGACATGCCGTTACCATCAAGGCACAGGTCATTCCCGGTCAGCGCAACCGGGGAGAACCCGACGCGGCGCGCAAAATCGATCGCGGTCAGTGTCGCAGTCCCGCCATAGGCCAGTTGCGGCAGAACCAGCCGCCATTCGCTCAACGCCCGGTTGAAGAACGGATCGGGCCCTTGCGCGAAGTATATGGTTGAAGCATAGCGGCAGACTTCCGGCGCAGCACAGGAATAAGTTACCAGCAATGTCTCAGGACGGAAAAAATCCTGCCAGTCCAGCCCGTAACCGCTGTTGTCTGCATAGACCAGACAATCGGGCATGATCCCCGCCTGCTTCAGGCGCGGTCCCAGTTTGCCGACGGCAATCAGGTAAAACTTCTCCCGGTTACGGCGCAACCAATCCAGCTGCGTCTCCAGAGAAGGTCCGGCTCCGCAGATCAGACATGGGCCCGAACCTTTGACTTGAAGCCCGTGATTGCGGATAATCGCCGGAAGATTGCGCAAACCACAGCGCAGATGCAGTAATTCACTGACCCGAAACTGATTATAACCGGCAATCAACTCTCGAAATTTTTCGGCAACCAAACCAACCGCACCATCGGAAAAAACACCGTCCCGCGCGGTCCGGGCAAGACTGATCCGCTCCAGATGCAGACAGTTGATTATCAGGGCAAAACAGGAAGTTGATTCCGGCGCCTCCAGCGGCAGGGCCATAGCCATATCGTCCTTTTCAAGCCGTGTCTGCAAAACAGCGGAATAGACAGTTCCCGGATAAAGGTACAGGAATGGACAACAAGGGTCCGCCGACTGGCGGATACGATCAAACTCTTCCAACTCATCCGGCCCCAGATAAACAAACAGAGCACCGCCGACGGGGAAGGTCTCTCCCCGTACAATAAGCTGTTGCAGTTTTCGATGAAAAAAATCACTCATATGCGCCGCCTCTCTCCCATCCTTGAATATTATAGACCGCTTTTTAATCAACGCCAGAAAAATATTGAAAAAAGGATGAAAAGCCGTGCTTGTCCCAGGATTGACAAATAGAGCTCCCCACACTATAATCATGGTAGGCACCCGCAAGGGATTCCTCCTAAAAGAAGTCGGGCAAAAGTCCGAAATATTCTGCGGATGTCGAGAAGGCGATCAGCTTGTGACAGTCTGAACCCATTAAAACATCCTCCTTGATCGCCTTCTCAATTTTTGTCGGAATTGTTGCTCGCCATTTTTTAACGAAATTTTTCCGTTTTTCACTTGCAGAAACGCGGCACCATTGCTATTTTATATGCTCTTTGAGTGCGGTAACGGGCCCCACGATTAACATGGCTTGACACCCGATACCGCGAAACATAATGATAACAAAGGAGCAAGGGATAGCATCATGGCTATTAAAGTTCAAGCAAAACACAAGTTCTGCCGTCGTATCGGCGAGTGCATCTGGGACGACCCGAAGTGCCCGTGCGTAAAACGTCCGTTCCCTGCCGGTCCCACCGGTAAGAATGGCCGCAAGAAAAAGTTGTCCACCTTTGGTGAATTGATGATGGAAAAGCAGAAACTGCGCTTCCATTACGCCATCACCGAGCTGCAGCTTAAGAACGCCTACCTCAAGGCGAAAGCCGGTCTCCAAGCCACTCACGAAAAGCTGTTCCGCAGCCTGGAAATGCGTCTTGACGCCACTGTTTTCCATTGCGGTTTTGCGCCGTCCATCTTTGCGGCCAAGCAGTGGATCAACCATGGTCACATCCTGGTTGACGGCAAACGTGTAGACCGTAACTGCTATGTACTGCGCCCCGGCCAGGTCATTACCATCAACGCCGAGAAATCCCCGGCCGTTGCGGAAGCCGCCAAAGCCACCCAGCGCGTAGTTCCGGCTTATCTGGAAGTCGACAAGGATAACCTCCGTTGCGTGGTTGCCCGTCTGCCCCAGGTGGAAGAAATTCCGGTGAAAGCCAATATCATGAGCGTAATCGAATTTTACGCCCGTTAATTCCTGTTTTACGGAATTTTACCCGGTATGATCGCAAGTCATGCCGGGTTTTTTATTTTTAGACTCCCACAAACGTACAAGAATCGACAACTTAAACATTCTCCGCCAATTATTGATTATTTCAACTTCAACGGTTGCTATTTATGCAATTTGCATATATAATTTATGCAAATAAAGTTAATTTAACGCAAATAAGATTTAATGGCGGTAAAATGGCGGTAAACCAACAACATATCGCGGAAAAATTAAATGTTTCGGTGGCAACGGTATCAAGGTCACTTAAAAATGACCTATCTATCAGCGCCCAGACCCGGGCGATGGTTCTGGATATGGCCCGGCAAATGGGATACCGCAATTTTAACACCGCCCCCCAAGCGCAAACGGCAAAGAGCTTAGGAAGTGAAATGCTGCCAATCTGCGCCTTAATTCAATCCGATGCCCACCCAGGCATGGCAGACTACGAAAAATCTGTAATTCCGGGAGTACTTTCGGGAATGAGCAACGCCGTTTCCAAGTACAAATCTTCACTAATCGTCCATTATGTCCCCTTGAAAGACCGGGATCGGGCAAATGAACCGGATGTTCTGCCGCGAATAGTCCGTGAGGGACAGTGCAGCGGCATCGTATTGATCCATAACTATCCGGACGCAGTGGTTAAAAAAATTGCCAGGAAGTATCACTGCGTTTCAATCATTTACAACTATCATATCCCCAACATGGATATCGCCGCCAACAACCATCTGGAGGCAATTAATATCATTTTTGAAAAGATGTTCAACTGCGGGCACCGGGAAATCGGGTTTCTCGGGGAGCACAAAGCGGATTCATGCAACCTGGCCCGATGCTCTGCCTATGTGGAATCGATATTGAAGCATGACCTGCCGCTTCGCCCCGATTATATCTTCGATACCTCAATGGAAGGTTTTTCCGCGTCCTTGATATCCAGGGTTGTGGAAAAGATCAATCGCGGACTTTCCGCCATTATTTGCTCCACCGATGATAACGCCTATAAACTCATCAGGGCATTGAAGGAAAAAGGGATAAACGCTCCGGAACAACTTTCCATCTCCGGCATGGACTGCGATCCCATTCCACCTGGAATGCCGCCGCTGACCAGCGTAAAAATCCCTTGCTTCGAACTCGGGACTGCGGCAGTTGAATTGATTCACAACCGCCTCGAACACCCATCAACTCCAGCACGGCAGATAATACTGAACAGTCCGATCGTTGATCGCGGTTCAATTCTTCCACATTTTCACGTCAATCAGGCGTAAAAGCAAATACAGGTTAATTTTTGCATAAACAATCCCTTGATTTACGCAAACTAGAAAAACGCACTGCGATTAAATAAAGCATGCTCCCCTTTAATTTCAGCAAACATAAAAAACATTATTTTTTTTAAACATGATATTGCTATTTACGCAAACTGCATTTATAATTTATGCAAATAGCAGTTAATTTAACGCAAATTACTACAGCAGAGGCAAAAAAAGTGGCGGTAAATCAGCAACACATCGCAGAAAAGCTCAACATCTCCGTGGCGACGGTATCAAGATCACTTAAAAATGATCTTTCTATCAGCGCCCAGACCCGGGCGATGGTTCTGGAAACAGCTCAACGAATGGGATACAGCACACCAACCACCTTCCGCCAGAAGATACAGAGTCGGGCTGACAACGAAATGTTGCCTGTATGTGCCCTGATCCAGTCGGACGCGCAGCCGGGAATGGCCGAATATGAAAGATCGCTGGTACCGGGCATCCTGGCAGGTATGAGCGAAGCCACCGCAAAATACAAGACCTCGCTGATTGTCCATTATGTGCCGCTGAAAAATCGTAATCAGGCTTATAATTTGGATATGCTGCCGCGGATGGTACGTGAAGGCATGGTCAGCGGCATGGTCTTGATTCACTACTACCCTGATTTCGTAGTTAAAAAACTGACGGAGAACTTTACCTGCGCCTCTATTATCTATGATTACCACCTGTCCAATATGGATATTGCCGGTGACAACCAGTCCGGCGCCATCAGACATCAGATTGGGAAATTATATGAACGGGGACATCGGAAAATCGCATTCTTTGGAGAGTTGCTCCCGTATGTCAGTTCCAACATCCGCTGTTCGGCATACCTCGAATCCATCTTAGACTACGGCCTCTCCTTCAACAACAAAAACATTTTCGATATGTCAAAAAATGGATTGACCGACAATCTTATCGAAGATATTATCAGCAGCATCCGGAACGGAACCACCGCAATTGTCTGCGCCTGTGACACCGCAGCATATCAATTGATGCGCAAACTGATAAACGCAGGAATCAGAATTCCCGAAGATGTTTCTCTGACCGGGTACGACGCCGATCCCGTTCCAGCGGGACTGATCAAACTTGACAGTATCAAGATTCCCTGCCAGTATCTGGGTAATTCCGCCGTTGAACTCATTCGGCAACGGATTGAAAACCCGGCAGGACCGGCGCGGCGGATTCTGTTTGATTGCAGCGTAATTAACGGAAATACCATAGCAACAATTAAACCATAATCAGGTAAGAGAAGGAGAAAAAACATGCAAAAAATGAAATTCACACTCATCGAACTATTGGTAGTAATAGCCATTATCGCCATTCTGGCGGCAATGCTGCTTCCGGCACTCAGTAACGCCCGTAACAAAGCACATCAGATCAACTGCGCCAACCAACTGAAACAGATCGGAACCGCTATGGAAATGTATGCCAATGATTTCGACGGTTTTTCGCCCCAGTGTCCCTGGGAATTGGGAATTGGGGATGCCCGTCCGGTAAGCAACTGGGCACAACGCATCGGGTTTGGTCTGCTGGTACCGGCATATCTGCCGCAGATCGGACCGGTTGCGTCCTGGGATGTGGGAAAAGGCATTGGTGACGAGCGTTCCAAGATGTTCCACTGCCCGAAAAACATGAACGACTTTTTGAAAGACCCCACCTGGGCGGATTACAATTATTTCGGTAAGGATCGGAAGCTGAAGAATCCCAGCGCCAAATGTATCGGTATTGACGATATCGGCGCGTTCAACACCTGTTTCCATGAAAAGTTCAGCAATGCGCTCTTTGGCGACGGCCATGTCGGTCAGGTTGCCTTCACTGAATATCTCGGCAAAGCCTGGGACTATTCAGTTTTAGATAACCATTAATAATCAAGCGAAAGAGTTCTCACATGTTCATCAGAAAACTATTGGCGGCAATCACGTTATGTTGCGTGATGTCAGTGGTAAGTCACGCCACCGACTGGAAAAAGTTCGAACAGGAAATCAATGCGCTCAAGGCAAAACTTGAAAAACAGGGTCTTCCCGCAGATTATCTGGTCGCCGGGAAACAGGTTAGCTCCCAACCCGAAACGGGGATAAACGCCCATGAGCTGAGCGACGCGGCTGTCGCGGGGTTGAAAAAGGCCGGGATCAAGCACGTGCGCCAGACCATCTACTGGCAGAATCTTGAGAAGACCGAGAAGCCCGGAGTATACAGCCGCTCAGCGCTGGCAAAGCTTGACAAGCTGGTCAAAAAGTACACCGACAACGGGTTGGAACCGTTGATGGTTGTCCACGGAGCCTGTCCAGGAGTGAGCTTTAAGACCCGGCAGGAATCGTATAAACGCTTTGCCGCACTGATGAGCATGTTGGCCAAACGATATCCTCAGGTTAAATATTGGGAACTCTGGAACGAAATGGATGTGGCGTTCACCCCGCTTTTCGGCGCATTCGATAATGTCCCGATGCTGGAACGGGGCAAGATGTACGCCGAAATGCTGAAGCTCGCCTACCCGGCAATCAAACAGGCCAATCCAGACGCGGTGGTGGTAATCGGCGGACTTACCGATTGGCAGGATTTTCCCGAAGGCGTATACCAAGGCGGTGGCAAGAACTTCTTTGATATCATGAATATCCACACCTACGGCGTTCCATTGTTCTGGGGTTTCATCGAACGCGGCCACAAACTGCGCATGGTCATGAACAAACATAAAGACAACCGCAAGCCGATGTGGAATACTGAATACGGCGTCAGCGCCGAAGCGGTGGTCAAAGCCTGGGGAATCCCGGCCAAAGATGCACCGAAGTATTACGACGACCAGCAATCCGCAATGCTGAAGCAGTGTATCGTGTTCAACAATCGCGCCGGGCTATATCAGCGCCACTATATCTACGCCTACAAAGCGGAGGACGAAAGTTCCGGCGAAGCCCGTACAAATCTGCAGAATAGCCTGCCGCCGGGCACAAGTGTCAACGACTACAGCTACGGACTGGTGCGCTGTAACGACCAGTTCCGACCGGCCATGGAAATGCTGGAAAAAATGGCTCAAAAAAAAAATAGTGACGATACCAGCGACGAAGTAACCTTAAACCCTATGCCGCAACGTCGGCTGAGGGTGGAGAACGGGATGTTGTTTCGCGGCAACCGCCCGTTCTTTCCACTTGGATTCGTGTTCGGCGCGGATGACGACGGCCTGAAGGAAGCCATTTCCATCGGTATGAACTCCGTGCATCAGGAATATTCACTGGTCGATATTTTTCCCGATTCGCCGGACAAGATAAGTCCGGAAGGACTGAAGAAAGTCCATGACCTTCACAATTGTGCCGAACGCAACGAAATCGTCATCTTTCCACTGTTGACCGGGCATTACATCCCGGGCTGGCTGGGCGATACCGCCGGGCCGAATCCCAAAGACGTCGAGGGGAAAGACATCGGATTGTGGTTTCGTCACAGCATTCACAATCCGGTCTTTCGCTCGGCGCTGGAAAAATTCTGGACCGTGATTGCCAAAGAGGTCGGAGAGGACGACAACGTCGGCGCTTTCGTTAATTGGAACGAGCCGGGTTACGGGTTAGACGCCTCTCCTGACGGGCTGGCGGCCTTCCGGCGGGACATGGCCAAGAAATATAAAACGATTAGTGCTTTCAACGGGGAAATGGGAACGAAATTTGCTTCATTTGCCGCAATCATGCCGCCGAAGTTCGCGGCGGAAAACCATCGATTCTGGTACCACTGGGTTGAATACAACCAGCAGGCATTTGCCGATTTCTTCAAATGGGAAAGGGACGTTTTCAAGAAAAATGCGCCCGATGCCAACATGACGTCCAAGCACCCGGTGGCGATGCTGACCGGCGACTCGGTATATCTCAACGACATCGTGCTGCAGGACGCCAGCCAGGACATCTACGGCTGTGACGGATACAACGGTTCGCTGTTTCATTATCGCGACATCATGGAAGTAAGCCGCAGTCTGAATCGCAAAGGTCCGGTCATCACCTACGAAACGCATCCCCAGAAGGCAATTCCACCGCTGAAACCGGAACATGCCGCCTTACAGCTGTTCGTTCAGGTATTGGGCGGCTGCCGCGGTATTTTCTTCTTCGCCGCCGGTAAAATTCAGGATTTCGGATTTTTCGACGACACCTCCTGTCCTCCGGCGGTTCGCGCCAGATTGAAAGAGTTATTCACCCTTATCAATAAGAATCAGGATGTTTTCGCGCAGCCCCGGCATAAAGCAGAGATTGCGGTGTTGATATCTTCTTCCTCGACCATCCAGTATCAGGGCGCACCTGACGATTCGCTCAAGGACGAGTATACGCGGCGCCTCAGTCAGACCTTCGACCTCGTTCGCAACCAGCATTTTGCCGTGGATTTCGTCAGCAACCGTCAACTGGCGGAACGGTTGAAAAATTACCGTCTGCTGGTGGTCCCAAGCCTGTCGATTCTCTCCCGTTCAGAACTGGAGCAGGTGGCGGAGTTCCACCGCAAAGGCGGCAAGATTCTCGCTTTCGGGCACAGCTTCGAAAGGGATGAGTATTTTAAGCCAATTGACATTCCCTCGTTCCTCGGACTCAAAAGCCGCACGGCGGCGCCCTGGAAAAGAGGTCAGATGCGCATCGTCGAAGTTGCACCGGAACTCTATCCGTCCTTCATGACCGAACTGGTTGTCCAAGCTCCGGAGATGGTCAATCCCGCACCGATGAAAGAACTCATTCCCGGGTACATCCCTCCGGTGGCGCTGGAACAGAATATCTGGCTGGCAGCCAATCAGGATGCCTATCCATCAATCATTCAATCCACCGACAAGCAGGTGGTCTACTGCGCCTTCGACTCAATCTATTCGGAGGGGCTAAGCCATCTGATCGGCGGCATCATCCGCAATGAACTCGGAATTGAACCGGAGATCTCGGCAATACGTGCCGGGCAGCAGCTTGAGGCACTGGAATTGATGACCGCGCTTTCCGGCAGCGACCGGACAACGGTTCTGATGCTGGCAAATTCGGGACCTAACGCCGGATGCTGGAAACTCGAACTGCCGCAGAAGTTAAACGGCTGGTTGAAAAATGTTGCCGATGGTTCCAAGGTAAGGCTCGAAAACGGCCGCGCCAATGTCGCCATGCCCGGTTACGGTTATTCTACATGGACAATCAACAAACAATAACGAGGAGATTATTATGAAAAAAGCTTTAACTTTAATGTTCGCCGCGCTTTCGCTGGCTGTCTATGCTCAAGAGGCGATTGATAAAATCGCGGACCTGAAATTTCCCGATAAAACCGGTAACGTGGAAAATTCCGATCTGGCCGATTCCTGTACCGAAGCCAAATATATTACCCGAATCAACTATCCGGTCTGGGCCAAGTCGATAAAATTCAAGAACAATGATCTGCAGGTGCCTGGTGGGAAAACGGCAATGGTGATGGGAATGTCGCACGGGGTGAACTTCGGTACTGGAGACAACCAGGCGCTCATGCTCGACGACGGCCCTTTCACCGTCCACTTTCGCCTTTTCAACACCGGCAAAGGCGATATCCGCATCGGAAAAAAAGACACTTTCATGATCCGTATTTTCGAAGAAAAGGGCAACATGCTGTGGGTTGCACAAGTACAACAGGATGGGAAAACCTACTCTGCATGGGGGAATCCGGGCAAGATTGGGGAATGGCATGACTATTTTATGATCTTCAATCCGGACGGCAGAGGAATGCAGACGCTGGTAGACGGTAGACTCTCCGGTCAATTCGGCGTCAACAACAAGCCAGCGGACTCCAATGAAAATCCCGTGACCATTGAGAGCTGCAGCTCTTCTCCACAATACCTGACGGCTATCAATTTTATCGGCCACGCCATCAACGATAAGGAAATGAAGGCACTGATGGAGAAGCCATAAACCTCTCCCTAAATGTTTGATTATCGTCCCTGCCGTGGTATGTTATCGCGGCAGGGATTTTCATTATACAGGGACGGTTATGCGGATAAGATTGATGCAAATCGAAGATTACGATCAGGTCTTCCGGCTGTGGGAAGCCACACCCGGCATGGGCTTGCGCAGTCTCGACGACACGCCGGAAGGCATCAGCCGCTTTCTGGCACGTAATCCCTCCACCTGCTTTGTGGCTGAAGACAATGACGGCGTTGTCGGCGCAATCCTCAGCGGGCACGACGGGCGGCGCGGTTACATTTACCACGCCGCCGTCGCCACATCACGTCGCCGGAGCGGTATAGGCCGGGCTCTGGTCAAAAGCGTCATCAACGCAATGAAAGACGAGAGCATCAACAAGCTGGCGCTGGTTGCCTTCAAGGACAATGACAGCGGCAACCGTTTCTGGGAATCGATGGGATTTACCCAACGCAACGATCTGGAATACCGCAATAAAAGCATCAACGACGACAACCATTAAGGACGAATGGGCCATGGCACGCAAAGTCTATTTTGCCGGAGAACTTTTTGATCATAAACATCTGATCGGCAATCGTCTGCTTGCCGATGCCATCAATACCGCGTCGGCCGGACGCTACCTGCCGGTATTGCCGCAGGAGAGCGAGCCGCCGGAACACCGCGCCCAATCCATCCGCAACCATGATTTTCAAATGCTGCTGGAATGCCAGACCGCCATCTTCAACTTTGACGGCACCGACCTCGACTCCGGGACTGTCGTCGAATTCGTTACCGCAAAGATGCTCGACCTGCCCGCCGTGCTGATCCGCAGTGACTTCCGACACTGCGGCGACCAGGAAACCGGGGGCGACCCCTGGAATCTGATGTGTTCGGGATACCCGCGTACCGTCGCGCTGAGCTTCAACGCCATGGAGGTATACCAGCGACATCTTACCGGGTCTTCCGATACCGCTGCGCTGGTCAAAGACGTCTATGGGGAACTGGCGGATAAAATCACTGCCGCACTCGACGAAGTTAACGGAATGCCCCCGCTGTTTTTCCCGGAAGAGGAACTGTCTGCGGTCTATCGGCAGGTTATCCGCGCCGTGGGCGGCGGCTTGAAACTATCCGAAGATCAATTGACCGCAATACTCAGAGCCAGACTCCGTTGAGAGCCACCGCAGCATTATAGCAAGTCGTTGACGGTAACCTGGGGGTGATGATAATGTCGGCGTTTCGGGTATTCGCGCCCGAGGGCTATCGCCTCGACGGGACACCACTGCAAACACGCCATGCACAGTTCGCAACGATCGCCCCAGACGGGTCTGCCTTCTTTGAGTTCAATGTTGCCGACCGGGCAGATCTTAACACAACGTCCGCAACCGGTACATTTATCGCCGGCAAAGAATTTTTTCCCCATACTGGTTCTTCGGGACAGGAAAAAGTCGTATCCCCAGTTCGAAAGCCAACACGGCAGCAGCGGAGTTTTGTCGATTCCAGTATCCTCTTTCGCTTCAATCCTCGCAGCAATCGCGGCTAGTTTTTCTTCTGCCCGCTGAAAATGGCGTTGCTGTTTCGCTTCCGGCTCCGCACCGCCGAAAGGGATGTAGTTGCTCGGCATAACAATATTAAACGAGGCATTGAGACGGATATTTTTACGTTCCAGCAATTCCTTGACTATCTGTAACGTGCCCCCCTGCATACCGCCGCAGTTACAGATGGCAAAGACATAAGGCGCCTGGCAGGAGACAATATGCTCGAGAAAGCGCTTGACTATGGCAGGGGGCCCGAAGGAGTAAACCGGAAAAACAATTCCAACGCGATCGGCATCAATAGTGACATCCTGGCCGTCCAGTCGGCGGAGATTGACCAGTTCAGCGCCATTCAGCCGAAGCCCCAGACTTCTGGCCAGCGCCAGCGAATTTCCAGTCCCGGTAAAATAATAAATAACCGTTCTCATCAATATCCCCCCCTCGCCGATAATATTGTTCTTTAACAATATACCATTTCCCGGTTCGAATTGCAATCCGGATAAAAACAGTGTAGATTATCGCCGAAGAATAACCCAGGAAAGATCATGTCTATAAAATATGCGTTCCGTTTGTTAAGTGCAGTCCTGGCCGGCTGCTGTGCCATGCCCGCCCTGACCGCGGCCGAAAAGAGTCCAGCCAAACCACGTACCGTTGTAATCAAGGACCGGCGCAGCGAGGAAATGGATTATAAGTTGTTGCCGCTTGGAGTTATCGAATATGAAGCGGTCGACAAGACCTGCCGTCCGTGGCTCTCTCCTGGCGGATTGCTCATCTACGAGGAAAACAAGGCATCGGTACTGGTATACGACGTTCCTGCCGTAATAAAGAAGATCAGCGATTTTCTGCGTGAATCCGACCAGAATGCCCCCAATATCCGTATCGATTTCGAATATTCCGATGCAGGACAGGAAAACGTCTCTTATGTCAAAGTCAAACCTCAGAACGACGGCGACGTCAAAAAATGGAACGATTCCAACGTCAAAGCAAAAATGAAAAACAAGGCTGAACAACGTTTCACCGGCCAGTTTATCGTTACCCGCAGCGGCCTTCCCGCCTCGATCTGGACCGGACAGAGCCAGATCGACCCTTCATGGCTGGAATTTATGAGGCGCAACCCGGGGAAAACCGTCGTGATCCAGAACGGCAAACCAGTTTTCAACATGAAATATGCCGGATCGCCGCAGATGACCACGGTAGGCGCAGGACTTTACGTCAGACCGCTCTGGAACAATGACGGTACCATTGACGTGGAGATCTATCCGGAAATCCGCTACAAGGATAAAAAGGGGTTCCGTAAAAACATCAAAGTCGTCCAGCTCAGCTCACGGGTTCGGATCAAGGAAGGGCAGAAAATGTTGATCGGGGGAATCATTTCCAGCAACAGCGAAACTTTCAACAGTATTTTCGGCCCGGAATTTCTTAAACATTCCGAGATCCAGCGTATTTCCAACATGTACCTTACCGCACAACGCGCCAGCGATAATTCGCGGCGTTTCTCTTCAATTGCCCGGGAAAGCGAAAATTACCCACTGAAACCAATGCCTCAAAAACCCCGGGAAGTAACCCCTTAATTCAACAGGACCCACTCAAATGAAAAAAGCGCCTCTGTTTATAGCATTGCTGGCGGCCTGCGCCTTCTGCGGCTGCAGAACCAATAAGGAAATCGTCATCGAACAGGCAGTCAACGGCAACCCGTATTTCCAGGGAGTACTGGCCGAAAACTACCTTAACGGCATGATGTATAAAGTCAATTACGAACTGGCGTTGAAATGGGCCCGGGAGTCGGCAGACAAAAACGATCCGGTCGGCATGTACGCACTGGGAATAATCAACGAATATGGTCTGGGATCGCAACCCGTCAACCGCGATGAGGCAGCCCGCCTTTACGCAGCCGCCCGTCCCGGTATGGAAAAGATGGCGGCGGATAATACTCCTCAGGCAATGACCGACCTCGCCACCATGTATCTCTACGGCCGAGGCTGCGATAAAGATTACCGGAAAGCGTTTACCCTGCTCAACAACGCCGCCAACTGCGACTATGTTCCCGCCATGGCCGACCTTGCCGGGATGTATATGAACGGATACGGGATCCCGCCTAATCCCGAGGCCGCCCGCAAACTGCTTTTACGTGCCGCCATGGCAGGACTGCCTGAGGCAATGGTCGGGCTGGCCGGTATCTATATGTCACAGCAAAAATATGTCCCCGCGCTGAACTGGTACAAGGAAGCTGCATCCAAAAACTCACCCGCCGCCATGACAACACTGGCGCTGATGTACCGCGACGGTGTCGGTACGGAGAAAAACACCATGCTTGCCGAGGGATATTTAAATCAGGCGGCACAGATGTCATACCCTCCGGCAATGACTGAACTCGGTATGCTATATCTTGACGACAAGAACGCTTCATGTCAGCCGGCCGAGGGAGTAAAATGGTATGAACAAGCCATCGCCAAAGATTATCCACAAGCCATTGAACTGCTTGGTAATTACTATTTCAAACAGGCGAAAGATCAACCCCAGGCAGCCGTCAACGCCATGATACTGTATCAGCTCGCCGCCAACAACAACCTCAACTCGCCCAATGCCGCCGAACTCGACGTCACGACCGGGCTTTATTATTTCATCCGCCTCAGCTGGGATAAAAAACAATCACCCTCAGACTGGTTGAAAAATGTGTCAAACATGCACCGCATCATCTCCGGATTCCAATCCGGCATCATCACCCCCGACAGCGACACCTTCCGGAAAGCCGTAGCGGAACAGCCGTCCGATTATTATCTTCGCAACGACTGGTACCTCATCCATGCGTTGAAAATGCCGATGACCTGGAGCGCGGAAATACTTATGGCACTCCCGGAAACCGAGAAAAATACGGCATATTTCTGGCTGTGCTACGGGACCTGCGCCAATCTTGCCGGACGTCCGGAACTGACAATGGCCGCAGTCCGGCGGCTGCTGGAGCTCTCCTGCAATGAAAAAAATCGGATCCTGGCCGCCGAACTCAAGGATCTGGCCGTCATCATGCGGACCAGCGCACTGATTCAACGCGGCATGGACGAGAAGGCCTATCAGCTACTGGCACTGTCCGGCAAATTTTCCGCCGATCCGGCTCATCTGCGTAATTATTTGCTCCATTTTGCCCGTCCTGTGCTCAAGGACCCGGCAAAGTTCACCACACTATCCGGATTGCAGATTACCGGAACAGACCACTCTGCCAAAGTGCCGAAACCACAGCCGTTTCTGGACACCGAAGTCGGCAGGATCACCGGCAACGAGGCACTGATCCCGGAACCGACCATCATGCCATCAGAATTTGATAAATAATTAGTTTTTTTTCACATTTTTTGCGAAACGCTGTAACCCGGAACCGATAATTTGCCACTATAATAGATGAAAAGAGATGATTGGTTCTAAACAACGTACGTTCAGGCATTGATTGTTATCCGCCGGGAATGATAAAATATGAATGAAGACTGGATAACCGTCAAGGCCATCCTTGACGGTGATAAAAACCGCTATGCCGAACTGATGGAACGGCATAAGAATATGGTTTGTGCGATTGTCGGCCGAAGGATTCCCGCGCGGGACGCGGGAGAAATAGTGCAGGAAGTGTTCGTTCGGGCCTACACGTCGCTCCCAGGTTTTGCCGGAACCAGTCCGTTCAAGAACTGGTTGAGCCGGATTGCCGTGCGGACATGTTGTGATTATTGGCGAAAAAATGAAAAAATGCGTTGCCAGATCACCGCACCGGGAGAAGAACATCAGCAGTGGCTGGAGCTGGTAACCAATACGAAGTCAGTGGAAAACTTTGAGAAGAGCGATTCTCACCGGTCCGCCGCCGAGTTGCTGGAATGGACTTTGTCCAAAATGGACGAGGAGGATCGAATATTGATCGAACTGGTTTATTTTGAAGATCAGCCCCTGAAAGAAGTCAGTGCCTATTTCAAATGGGGTTTGCCCAAAACAAAAATTCGGGCAATGCGGGCACGGCAGAAGATGAAAAAAATCATCCAATCCTTAATGGAGAATTGATATGAAAAGGAACACGGACAAAGTTATCGAAGCATTCCGGGATGAGTTCATGTCTCGCGAAGCTGCAGCCTGTCCGGAAGACTGGCAGGCCGGAGTTATGCGCTGCATCGCCGGCTGCACCCTTAAGGTAACGCCACCGGTACTGAACAATTTCGCACTGCTCTGGCCACTGGCTTGGAGTGCGGCCGCAGTTGCCGTCATTGTTGTCTCAACAGTGCTGTTTCTGGATCCGGCAATCGCGTCGTCAACCTCACAGCTGATCGGAGAAATCGGTACCGCTCAACAGATTGTAGCATCATTATAAAGGTGGAAAAGATGAAGAAAAGCCAGATAATAATCGCGTTTATAATCGTATTTTTCTCCGGCATGCTGATCGGTGTGCTGGGCGGAAAGTACTATTATAATATTTTCCGCGGCGATCCCCCGCCGCCCCCGCCGCGTGACTTCCGCGTCATGCTGAACAAAAAGGTGGTGGAACGCCTGAAACTATCAGATGAACAGCAGAAGAAGATCCTGCCAGCATTTGAGAAATGGCATGAAAGCTTCATGGCAATGAACAAAGCCAACGCACCTATAGTAAAGAATATATTTTTCACCCTGTTCGACGACATTGAGAAAAGTCTGGCACTCAGTCCCGAGCAGAAAGAAGAGTTGGCCAAAATGCGTGAGGCTGCCCTCGAACGCATCACCATGCACGGCAAGTTCCGCGTCGGCAACGGTCCCCCGCCATTCCGACCTGAAGGTAAACATCAGGAGGAGTCCCGAAAGCACGGGAATAGTCAGCCGCCGGAGGATATTTAATCCATGCGCAAAAAACATGTTCCCCTTTTCACTCTCGTGGAACTTCTGGTAGTGATAGCGATTATCGCCATCCTGGCGGGATTGCTGATGCCTGCAATAGGAGGGGCGCGACGCAAGGCAAAAAGCATTGCCTGCACCAGCAATCTGGCCAACATCGGCAAAATGGTAATGATGTATCTTCAGGACAACCGGGAGATGTTTCCCTATGCCGCAGCCAAGCCGACCATCAACGTCGATGATCCGCGGATTGTCGACGTCCTGGAACCATATCATAGCGGCAGTACCAAGGTTTTTTGCTGTCCGGAGGACTGGCAGGAGACCTTTTACAAGGCACAGGGTTCAAGTTATGAGTACAATACCATGCTGGGCGGCAGGATCATCGGCAAAGGCAGGAGAATGTCGACCATGACTCCGGTAATGTTCGATTACGAACCATTCCACCGCAATTACAGCTTCGGAGTCACCCCGGATACGGATTACGTCCCGGCAGACAACAAATACGGCGGCAAGAATTATCTGTTCATCGACGGTCGGGCTTCCACCCTTAAATAATAATATACGGAAAAGATTATGGGAAAAAACATTAAAAAAGCAGCAGGCAAGGAAGTAAAAACCAAAGTTTCAGGGAAAAAGAAAATTATTTATATCGGGGCGACGGTTCTGGTCTTAGCCGGAGTTATCGCGGGCATTATCATCACGCGGCCCAAAAAAGCACCCGAAGTCACCCAAATGTCGCAGAACGACGCCTTGAAATATGCAGCATCAAAGGATTTCGCCGCCCTGCCCGTAGCAGAAAAACAGCGCTTTGCCGAAGAAATGCGTAAAAGCGGCAACCCGCGCGAAATGTTCCGCAACAACAACCTCAGTGACGCGGAAAAAGAACAGCTTCGCAACAATATGAGGGCAATGTTCCGTCTCCGCATGGAAGAACAGGCCAAGAAACTTCTGGCGATGACTAAAGAGGAACGGCAAAAAGAATATGACCGCATGGCCGATGAGATGAAACAACGCATGGCCAACCGTCAAGGTGGCTTTGGTGGACCCGGTGGACCCGGCGGACCCGGCGGCAGAGGACCCGGAGGGCCGGGCGGCCAGAACATCGCCAGAATGCAGGAACGTTATGAAGGCATGTCTTCCGATTCCCGCGCCATTCTGGCGGAAATGCGCAAAGAAATTCACAAACGGCTCCAGAACAAGTGATACAACTCCACACCGCTGTGCCCCAGCGGTTTTCCTCCAGCCCCCGGTTTCAACCCCCGGGGGCTACTTTTTTTTGTAAAAAGAATGACGTATGCGCGATTTGCTATTGACAAAAAAGGGGAATGCTTATATAATGCTTTATATACAAGGTTATATAAGGTTATATAAGGTTGGCAAATGAATAGTAATGGCGTACCCTTTTATCAACAGTTGAAAGAAAAGATACTTCTGGACATCGAGGCGGGAAAGTTGCAGATGGATACAAAGATACCATCTAGTGCCGAGTTATGTCGGATGCATGGTGTCAGTATGATTACGGTGCGCCGGGCTATCGAAGATCTCAAGTCTGCGGGAATTTTGCGGGGCGAATTTGGAAAAGGTGTGTATGTCAATCGGATTGGCGAGGTGACGTCCGATAACAATACCGCAGTTTATCGGCCTCAGAAGCAGAGCATTTGTTTTATCTATCCTACCGGAACCGACGGCAATACCATCTGCATGGCGGAGGGACTGAAGAGATTCTTTCAGAATATCGGAATGAAACTGGAGATTGTCGGAAATCTGGAAAATGAGATGGATGGCGGGGCTGGAATGTTGCTGCAACTGCCCAGCATCGGTAATTGCGGCGCCATTATTCAACCCTCATCGGAGCCCGGTTTCCTGAAAGCCATGACCCAGTTGATTGACAGTGGTTTCCCGGTTATTTGCGTTGACCGTGAAATTCCCGGTATTCGGGCCAGCGTGGTGGAGTCGGACAACCTCAGCGGGGCATATCAGGCCACGTTACATTTGATTGAGGAACACCGGAGACCTGTTCATTTTCTTACCGTCGACAAGTCGGTTTCTTCGGTAAAAAACCGGATGCAAGGCTTTTTAAAAGCCATGATCAATGCCGGAATGGGCGCGGAAGTTGAATCGCATATTCACTATTTTCGGGATAAAACCTGCATTGTTGATGTCGAAAAAATGTTGAAAGAGGCGATGCGGGATGGTGGTCCGGCTTGCGTTCTTTGCCTGCATGACATGATTGCTGCCGATCTTTATGTGGTTGCGGCTCGCAATCACTGGAGCGTCGGCAAGGATATTTTTGTCGTTGGGTTTGACGATCTGCCGCTGGCTTCCATGCTTGAACCCGCCCTGACGACCGTCCGGCAGCCTTTCGTGGAGATCGGCGTCAAGGCCGGGGAGTTGATGCATCATCTGTTGAAAGGGACGCTTACGGCGCCGATCAACGTCAAAATCCCCGTCGAACTGGTAGTTCGTGAATCCAGTCGCGTCATGGCGGACACGGCTGTTTTGTGTAATGAGAGATGAGAATATGGTTGCTTTTTACTGTCATAAACAACAAACAACGCGAGGGAAAATTATGAATTTGAGACATGAGAGAGAAAATGGTTTTACGCTAATAGAATTGCTGATTGTTATTGCAATTATAGCTATTCTGGCGGCCATGTTATTACCGGCTTTGGGGCGTGCCCGCGAAGTTGCCAAGAGAACGACCTGTATTGGCAATCTCAAGCAGATAGGCCTCGCCATGACAACCTATTCATTGGACTTTAATGACCGTATGTTGCCGAATATCAACACTGTTTGCGGCGGTGGTGAACCCCGTGCCATGTGGGATAACAATAATCCATGCGGACTGGGGATTCTGGTTACCAACAGATATCTGCCCGCAAAAAACACTAACAAGCCGGAATCATTTGCCGAACAGTGTAAGTTGCTGGTTTGCTCCATTCCGACCTCATCGACGGCATATACTGATTGGGGTGACTATGTTTATGTTCGTGACGGCAGTCTATACTGGAACTGGCCGGATGGCGATGACAATGACAAACAGCCGGTCAAGCCGCTGTTCAGCAAGAATTACAATAAGATGATGGTCTGGTGCAATACTTACAGCTGGTCGACCTTCTGGGGGTATCCCGGTGCACAAACCCATATGAAGACTTGTACTTACGTTTACGGCGACAACAGTGTCCAGGCCATTGGCTTCAATCAGTGTGTGAACAATGATGCGTTTGCGTTCATGACCGGACTTGACCACCAGAGATAAAGATATAACACCAGAATTCGGATAAAGTCATGAAATACTTACAGACAATAATGATTCTTTTACTTTGCGGCGTGGCCGTGAATGCCGCCAATCTCATATCCAACGGTGATTTTGCCGTGGGAACTCCGGGCCAGATTCCGACTGGCTGGTCTTTCAACGCTTCCGGCAATGCGCAAGTGACGATGGCATTGGCGGCAAAGGCAGGGAGGGACGGCCACAATGCCCTGAAGATCGTCAATCGCTCTCCCCTGCAGCCGTGCGTTTTTGGACGTATCATGCAATACGTGAAGCTGACTCCGGGCGTGACGTACGAGATGCGTTTCTGGGCGTTCGGGAAGGTTTCAGGAGAAAATTCGTTGCTGTTCACTTTCGGGAAGAGCTGGAATTTGCGTTTTCTCGTAAAGAACATCCGCGAAACCTGGCAGGAATACAGTTATGAATTTACGGCCAAAGCCGAAGAGTTCGACCCGGACGGGACTTATCAGATCGGGTTAGATTCCGATGATACGGTTGTCGAAGCCTTCATTAGTGATCTGACATTGATGCCGCTAAATCATGTGGTTGGGGTTCGGAAGGAGGAATTGCAGCGCGAACGCATTTACCCCATCACGGAATATAAGGAGTTCAATTCGGCGGCAACGGTTTTGCCGGATAACCTTCCGCATATTAAGATATCGGCTGTTGACGGTAAGAAGAACGTTCTGTCGGCGGAGGCGGTGCTGGCCGAGGATGATAGGGGGCTGTTGCTCTGGATTGATGTTGTCGACCCCAGACGGATCACTTTCACCGGCGAAAGTATGTGGCAGGGTAGCTCGATTCAGATTGCTATCGATGAAAATGCCGACTTCAACAAAATTCGTGACGGCAAGGACTTTGAGCTTGGGTTGACGTTTCACGAAGGTGAGGCTGCCAACTGGTCATGGACCTTGTCCCGCGATCTTACTGCCGATGAACTTGAATACAGCATCAAACCGACTGCCAAGGGGTATTTTGTTGCGGCTAGATTGAATTGGAAGCTGTTAGGTAATGTAGCAAAGGATCGGACTGGTGCCTTTGGCTTTAATTTCGTGGTCAATGGCAATGACGGAAATGGCCGGCGCATTGCGTATCTGGCCAATGGCATCCATGATTACAAGACCAATCTGCAGGATACGCTTTGTGTCTTTTCGTCAGCACCGCATCAGGCGCTTATTATCCCGGCGGAAAAGGAGACGGCGTCCGATAACTTGTCCATGCGTCTGATTTCCTCAGCTTTTCAAGGCGGGAAGGCTCAACTTAAACTTCGCGATGCCGGAGGAAAGGAAGAAAATATTGTACTGGGCAATGATGCAAAAAATTCAGATAATGTCTTTAATGTGGCGACGGTCAAAACCAATCTGTCCGCCTTTCGTTCCGGGCCCATCAAAATTTCCCTGCTCATCAACGGCCAAAAGGTTGATGAGACTGAAATTATAAAAATTGATTTTATTGCGGCATGTCGTGAGGCTTTGAAGACTGCCCGTGATGATTTTCAGAACGTCAGCTGCCAACTTATTGCTTTGCCCAGCGGAATGCCGGCGAGGGCGAGGGCCATGGTGGAAATCGTGAAACGGCAGTTCGAACTTATCGACCGAGACCTGACACTTGGCCGCAACCAGCAGGAAAGGGATTATTACGGTCGGCGTGGACTGGCGATTATCGCTGAGATAAACTGGATCGTCGAACAGATGAAAACGGCATTTAACGATGCACAAGCAGGCAAGGGTGAACTACCGCATTATTATTATGCAAGTTCGCCGCGAACCCTTAAGGACGGCTATTTTGTCGCCGAAATGCGCAATGGTTTCAATGGGAAGAGCGAGTCTCGTCCCGTTATCTTTAGCGGTTTTGGTCATTTCGACCAGGCGGCGAATGATGTGGCGTTATTTCCCAAAATCAATTGTAACGCGATTCAGATCGAGAAGGGGCCCTCAAGCTTCATAAAGGGAGAGAACCCGGATGGCAGTTTCATTATTGACCTGAATGAGCTGGAAAAAGATACTCTGCCGGCGCTTGAAAATGCCTGGAAAAACAATGTTGCGGTAATTTTCCTGCTTTCGCCGCACTATTTTCCTGAATGGGCTCTCAAAAAGCATCCCGAAGTTACCGGGGGTGAGGGGTTTATTCTATACGACGTGTTGCACCCGTACAGCCGTAAGCTGATTGAAGCATACCTGCGGGCAGTTATTCCGGTATTGAAGAAAGCCAAGGGAGCAGGGGCAATCCACAGTCTTTGCCTGACCAACGAACCGGGCTACAAGCCGTCGCTGAAAAAAGAGTTTACCCGAAACCTGTTCACCGATTATCTGGAGAAGAAATATGGTACTGTCGGCAAGCTCAATCAGGCGGTAGGTGGAAGCTTTCTCTCGTTTGCCGCTGCCGTGCCGCAGCAGGAGTTGGTTCGTGGTGATCGGATGTATTATGAATATGTCCAGTTTAAAATGGATGAATTCGCCGCCTGGCATGCCTGGATGGCCGGGATTATCCGTGAGATTTGGCCGGAGGTACCGCTGCACGCTAAGGAGATGATCTTTACCGTATGGGACCCGGCAGCACTGGTGACCACCGCGGCCGAGCCGGAACGCTTTGCCAGATTCAGCGATCTCAGCGGCAATGACAACTATTTTACCTATCAGCCCAACGGTACGGTGGAATGGACTAATACCTCGATGAGTTACGCCTTGCAGTCCGGCTTTAAGCCGGTCCATATTGTCAACTCGGAGAATCATATCATCAATGACACGTTTACTGAGCCGGTTCCCTATAACGTGATTTACACGGCGATATTCCAGCAGTTCATGCATGGATGTGCCGGAAGTGCGATCTGGGTTTGGGAGGATTACGGCTATCAGCATTATATCGACAAAAATGTATTTTCCGGCAATATCTATCGCCGCCCGGCCTGTGTCCTGGCGGTCAGCGATGCTTCTGCCGATGCCAACCGTCTGGCTTACGAAATCCGCGATTTCTTTAATGCCAAACCGGACGTGTCTTTGCTCTATTCGGTTGCCTCCAATGTGATGGACCCGGAATACAGTCCCCGCAATCGGGAACTGTTCACCGCCATGGCGTATGCAGGGCGCAAACTCGGGTATATTTCCGAAAAGCAGGTTCAGGACGGAAAATTCGGCGACTGCAAAGTGATTGTTCTGGCTGGAGCATCCATTGTCGACCAGAAGACGGTTGATGGGTTGGCAGCTTTTGTTCGTAATGGCGGCAGAGTCGTGACCTACGGTAAATGTCTGAGCCGGACTCCCGGCGGGAAAACGATCACGGCTGTTTTACAAACGACGAAAATCGATGGTGATTTGAAACGCGAGGCTTTATTCAAGGTTGTACAACGGCAACTGAACTCCTTATTACCCCGTTTCCCGTTGCGGCTCGAAAGCAAGGCTCCGTCCGGGACGTATGGTG
Organism: Lentisphaerota bacterium; assembly: GCA_003246475.1. GTDB lineage: Bacteria > Verrucomicrobiota > Lentisphaeria > Victivallales > SZUA-371 > SZUA-371. Next base: position 19,629 of record QKAL01000078.1, on the reverse strand, counting down.
TGGAATGGCGTACCATCAAGACGCCGTCAGGAGAATATTTGCTCAACGCCTGTAACTATAATGAGCAGCCGGTTGTCGCCGAAGTTGTTGCCCCCAAAGGCGCGACGGTGAGGGAACTGATCGGGGACCGTTTGATCGATGGTAAAATAGTGCTGGAACGTTTCAAGCCGGTATTGATCAAGGCTAGTTTGCCGTAATTGATAAATTAAGCAACACTCCTCCGGTCATATGGCCGGAGGTAAAACATTATTTTTCCAGAAAACGTTTGACTTCGTCATGCCAGTCTGGACGCTCGAAATCCAATACCGTATCGATTTTGGAACAGTCGAAACGGGAATTGAGCGGGCGCTGGGCCGGAGCAGCAAATTCGGAGCTGAGACATGGGTTTATCTTGACATTGAGCCCTTTACAGGCAGCAATGAAACAGGCCACTTCGTAACGGCTGGCATATCCACGGTCAGTATAGTGGTAGAGTCCGGTGATCTCACGCTCGACAAACGGCAGCAATGCCCGGGCGACGTTGGTCGTTGCCGTGGGAGTACCGATCTGGTCATTAACAACTTTCAGTTCCGGGAGGCGACTGGCCAATTCGAGGATCTTGGAGATGAAATTAGCGCCGTGATGTCCATAGGTCCAGGCCACGCGGATAATCGCACAACGGCAGCCGGATTGCGTCAGCATCCGTTCACCGAGATATTTGCTGCGACCATAGACGTTAAGCGGGTTCACCGGGGAGCTCTCCAACAGCGGAACATCGCCACTTTCGCCAAAGACGAAGTCGGTACTGATCTGGATGACATATTTATTGTCAATGGCAGCCAGACAGCCGAGGATACCGGCCCCGACCGCATTGATCCGCTGGCAGAGATCAAACTGGTGCTCCGCCTGGTCAACCGCGGTATACGCAGCACAATTAATAACGACATCATGACCGGAGACGACTTCGGCTACGGCAACAGGGTCGGTAATGTCAACGGCACAGTGGTCAAACGAGCAGACCGGATAACCGGCCTGCTTTAAAGCTGCCGCCACGTCGCATCCCAACATCCCCTTTGCGCCTAGAACCGCCACGGATTTCATTTGGGAGGTGCTTCCTCAACCAGTTGTTGTACCCGGGACAGAGAAGAGAAAGTACCGGCATCGCTCCACCAGCCGGTCATTGTACTGAATCCCATAGTCCCGGCTGCAATGTAAGCATTGTTAACGTCGGTGATTTCCAGTTCGCCGCGACCGGACGGTTTTAAAGTCTTGATGACCTCAAACACGCGTGAATCATAGAAATAGATCCCGGTAACAGCAAGATTGGTTTTAGGATTGGAAGGTTTTTCCTCAATCCCGATAACTTTTTCGCCGGAAATCTCAGCAACCCCGAAACGCTGGGGATCATGAACCGGTTTGAGTATAATATGCGCGCCGCCATTCTGACCGAGATATTTATCGCGGTATTCACACAGGGAGTCTTCAAAGATGTTGTCGCCAAGGATAACGACCACCGGGCTGTCGCCGGCGAAATTTTCCGCCAGTCCCAACGCCTGGGCAATCCCTCCGGCCTGATCCTGAACCTTGTAAGTGAATTTACAGCCGAAATCCTTCCCTGACCCCAATAGATTCACCACATCGCCCATATGATGGATGCCAGTGACAATAAGGATCTCCTCGACCCCTGCCGACTGCATCTTCTCAATCGAGTAATAGATCATCGGCTTGCACCCGACAGGCAACAAATGTTTATTGGTAACCTTGGTTAACGGCATAAGCCGACTCGCGGTCCCACCGGCCAGAATCACACCCTTCAACGCTAACGACATACTCAAACCCTCCTTTGGGTTGATAATTACGCCTCCAGCAACCGTGCACCGAACGCCGGAAGCACCATTGATGCCCGGTGAATATCCGACGTGTAATAACGAAGTTTTGCCTGCATCGCCGCTGTCGGCTTCCGACATGGTTCTGACAGACTGTAACGCATCGAACCGAGGCAGACACCCAGCGTACCGCCCGGGTAAGTCGGGACCATCATATAAGAATATGCGGTTATCGGGAAATTGTTTCGGGCAATCCGCATCAGATCGCAAACGACATCGGAATGCATGAAAAACGATTCCCCCTGAGTGGCAATAATGCCATCGGAATGAATGGCCTTTCGCATCGCGCGGTAAAATGGATCCTCAAAAAGTTTGATTCCCGGCCCGACCGGATCGGAAGAATCGACAATTATCACATCATAACAGTCGGTACACCGCCCGATAAACTCGATACCATCGCCAATATGGACATTCACCCGCGGATCGTCAAACCCGCAGGATAACGACGGAACATATTTACGACAGACGTCAACGACCGCCTGGTCGATCTCACAAATATCAATATGCTTGACGCACTCATGGAGGGACAATTCTCGCAGCACCCCGCCATCGCCGCCGCCAATTACCAATACCCGTTCCGGGTTCGGATGGCAAAACATCGGCAGATGCGCCAGCATCTCCTGATAAGCAAACTCATCGTCTTCGGTAAACTGGATAATGTCATCAAGTACCAGCATCTTGCCGCAATTCTCGGTCTCATAAAGGACAATGTGCTGGAAAGGACTCTGTATGTCCAGCAGCTTTTCCCGGATCTTGATGGAAAGAGCCCGCCCCGGCCACATATCGGAAATCTCGGAAAACCATCCGTCCACAATCATGTTCATACAGGACGCATCCTTTCTTTAGCGGCGCAAAGCAACCTGCATACGATAGTTGGAACCACTGAAAAATGCTATTGCAAATTCTGCCGCGTCACGAGGTTCATAGTAATCGCAACTGAAAATATCCAGATAAACAGTCCCGGTCGAAGCCAGAAAGCGGCCGGAAAGACGGAACGTTCCGCGCATAAGCATCATGTTCAAATCACCGTTGTCATCGGTGGTAAATTCAATAACGGTTTTAGCGCCGCGATCGGGAAGCGCCATGGCCCCGAAAAGTTCAGCGGCAAAACGCTCCACGGCCGCAGGATCTTTCAACAACGGACGTTCGCCGCCATAGATATCGATATTACAGGAAAGCCCATGGGCATTGGTCCGCTCATAGCCTGATTTCCAGGAAAGCGAATAGAGGTGTGATTTATCGTCAAAAAGCGGAATCTGTTTGACCATGCCGTCATTATTGGTAATTCCGCGGTTCATCACGGCGGAGATAACCACTTCCTGGGCTTTCAGATATTTTTTCAGTGCACTGACCGCCTTATGGAAGTCTATCGACTCGCCGCAGGTAAAGATGTCTACTGCGGCATAATCGAACTCCGGCCAGGCATGAACGGAAAAATGAGATTCGGCGATGACAACGAAACCACTGACGCCCTGAGGCTCAAAATGATGAAAACCGGAACCGATAACAGTAGCGCCACTCTCATTGGCCGCTTTGATAAAGGCATCTTCAACCGCACGCGCATCGGCAAGAATCTTCGCATCACACTCATAATACTCAACGGTCATATGCTTCCCAAGCGCGTGACCTATCTCCGGTACTTCAATTTTCTCACTAGACACTATCAATCTCTCCGCAATTCATATATCTTACATTTCGATTGCAGCCACAGGTTGAAGTTATTACTGGCAGAATCCTGTTTCATTTTAATATAGAATGAATTGATGAATGATTTCACCTGTTCATAATCCTTATCATTGGGGAGGGCACGGCTGCGGACATAGACAAAGACCGCGCCTTCGGGCGTGTCCTTGACTTCTGAAATCGCTCCGGCCGGGGTATTTTCCGCCAAAGTCGCCAGAATACCGCCAATCAGGGAATAGGGCGGATTCATGGCATCGAAAGCATCCAGATCAACCGCCTGGGGAGCCATTTTGCGGAACACCTTAATATTGTTTTTCAGGCGAACGATCTCGCCTGCGGCATGACGCGCCTGGTCTCTGGCTTTCTGAGCTCCTTTGACCAGCTGAAGGTCCTGAGTCACCTGGCTCTTCACCTCTTCAAACGTAGCTGGTTTGGCATCCTCACGGGCCTCAAGGAACACAACGTAAGCACAATCGCGCCCGGCTACCGGATTGGATACGGGCGACTTGATATAGATGGCGTCGATCTCGGACATCAGTTCAGGTTCCACCGGACGTTTACCAAGGGCCACAGTTTTCTTGTCAATCCAACCGTAGACGTTCTCCTTGAATCCATTGGCCTTGATCATGCCTTGGAAACGAACCAGGGCATCATCCTTGCCCTGAGTTTCATTATACGCATCGACGGCAAACTGCTGGGCCATTTCCATCGCCATGGCGGCGGCGCGCTCATTGATGATGTTGGTCTTGATCTCGTTTTTCACCTTGCTCAACGGAGTAGTAACAGGCTTGCCCTTCTCCATTTTAGTAAATTCATTCTTATGCGATTCGTAATATTTCTGGATATCCTGTTCGGTAACGCCCGCACCGGCTTTAGCGGCAAACCCGGAGTAGTCAAATTCCACCGTCCGGATATTATAGCGTTCCGGCATAATGTATTTTTTCCGGTTGGCCTCGAAATAGTTTTTAACGTCTTCGTCGGTTACTTTCTCTTTAGCGGCATAAGTAGAAGCCTTGAATTCCGCCACGCTGATCTCAAACTTTTCCCGGATGACATTGAAGAAAGCCCGGATTTCATCTGGAGTGGCAATCACGTCACCGGTAATCTGTTCCGACAGTTGCTGCTTCATCAGACTTTCGCGGATTCCCTGCTCAAGCGTTGATTCGGTAATGCCGTGGGGTTTGAGAGAATTTTTAACAAAGTCATTGTATTTGTTAATATCGAACTGCTGATCGGCGCCCTGAAAACGGGGCAGCTTTTCAAGGTAAGCGGCTATTTCCTGATCGCTGACCCATACTCCGCACTGGGCGGCAGCGTATAAAGCGCAAATGCTGTAGAAAGCATTTTTTTCCGCCATTTCGAAAACTTGCGAGTTGCTCGGATCAACGCCATACGCCAAAGCAAGGGCCACTGAATCGCGGATCGCCTGCTCACGGACCTGTTCGGCTGAAATCTTTTTCCCGAACGCCGTCCCGGCAGAACCGGAGCCACCGCCGAATGAAAACATACTGTTGAATCCCGGTGTCAGGAAACCTACAAACGAAACAATGATAAAGAGAGTGATTATCGCAAACATCCAGCGTCCGTGCCGGGTAAACATGTTGTTCATTCTTCTGATGACCATAATATCAAAGCCTTTCTGTCGTTATTTCATAATTTGAAATAATGGTTACGATCAAAGTGATTTTCCCAAGCGACGACAGTTCCGTCGCGTAAAGAACTTAACATATAAGGGATGTGCGTTTTGGCAAGACGAAAGCACGTAAAAATTACGAAAAAATGTATCCTTTTCCCGCAAAACCAACACGTTCATACCCTTATTGGCGGTTTTCAGCCGAAAAACATCGTTTTTACCAGTTGAAATAATTATTTTTCATACTAAAATGACTTAATCGGATAATCACTACAACCTGAATGGCGACCAACAACAGGAAACGCAGATATGCCGACATTTACTCTACAGGAGAGTTTCGGGCGCAAAAGCACCGAAATAGAACTGACAAAAGATGTTATTATGATTGGCAGAGACTACGACTGCGATATTGTCTTGAACAGTCGCGACGTCTCCAGAAAACACGCCAAGGTAACCATTGACTGCGGCAAAACCCGCATCGAAGACCTGAACAGTTCCAATGGTACCTTCGTCAACTCGAAACCGATCGAAGCACCATGCGAGTTGAAACATCTTGACCGTATCCAGATATCCAGCAGTGTTTTTGTCTACAACGACCCGGACAACTTTGCCGACCGTAATCTTGACGAAGCCAATCCAAGTTTTTATTCCTTTGATTTCATGCATGAAGTCATCGCCAAGCTGGAGGAAAACATCGGCAAGGTGTTCAAAGGCAAACCGGAAATCACCCGGAACGTACTCATCGCCATGCTCGCGGACGGCCACGTGCTGCTGGAAGACACTCCGGGCGTCGGTAAAAGTATTCTGGCGCAGGCATTATCCAAATCCATTCAGGGAATCTATAAACGCATCCAGTTCACGCCGGATCTGCTGCCGTCGGATATCCTCGGCATGAATATTTACGACGAAATATCCAAAGGATTTAATTTTCTTCCCGGGCCGATTTTCGGTAACATCATTCTGGCCGACGAAATCAACCGGACCACGCCCCGGACGCAGTCAAGCCTGCTGGAAGCGATGTCGGAATCGGTGGTAACCATCGACGGGGTACCGCGCGTATTGCCCAAGCCGTTTTTTGTCATTGCCACCCAGAATCCTGACGATTACCACGGCACCTATCCACTGCCGGAACCTCAGCTGGACCGGTTTCTGATGCGGCTGTCGATCGGGTTTCCTTCGGCACAAACCGAACTGGAAATATTGTCGTCTCAGGTTCAGGGGCATCCGTTGAAGGATATTTCCTATGTGGTCAAGTCGATCGACATCGTCCAGTGCCAGGCACTGGTTCGCCGGGTCCACATCTCGCAGTCGATCATGGAATATATCGTCAAAATAGCCGACGCCACCCGGAATCATCCGGCACTTACCAACGGTTGCAGTCCACGGGCCTCGCTGGCGCTGATGCACGTCTGCCAATCGCTGGCAGCCTATAACCGCCGTGAATACGTTATCCCCCACGACGTCAGAGAGATGGCGGTTCCGGTGCTAGGGCACCGTATTTCGCTCAAGCTGCGTTACCACGGAGAATGGAGCGGCACCAATGATGTGTTAAAAGAGATCATCGAAGGTATACCGGTAGATAACGAGGAACAGGGTTTATGATGGTTTTTCCGGTCAGGCCGACCATGCGCGGAATCATTCTGATGCTGACGGCCGCCGGCTGCACCGGGGCGGCAATCGTCAATGCCAATCTGACGACCTCGCTGATTGCCTCCTGCATGCTGGCAATCGTCGTCAGCAGTATTATTCTGGCCTTTTTTTCGATTCACCGGATCGATTTGAAACGCGCCCCCAACCGTGACGGAGCCTGTGGCAGTCAGCTGCAACTGCCGTTTACCATTACCAACCGGAGCTGGCAATGGCGTCAGGCGCTGTTGATCCGGGAGCGCATCGATTTTACGGAAAAATATCCCTTTTTCCATGAAGCGGTGGAGTCGTTACGCCCTTACGAGACACGACAGATCAGGAGGATCATGCCTGCAATCAAGCGGGGATTTTACCGTCTAGAAACGGTGGATCTGATCGGGGGAGATCCGGCGGGATTTTTCTGTTATCTGCGACGGTTCAACCTTCCCGGCGAGGTAATGATCTACCCGGAAAATCTCCGCTTAAGCCAGTTGCCGGACTTCGGCAGGCGCCGTTCAATCCAGTCGGTGACGGGGCGACCTCTGGGGGTATCAGGTGCGGGGCAGGAATTCTTCGGTGTCCGGGAATATTCCCCTCACGACGAGATGCGTTTCATCCACTGGAAAGCCAGTGCCAAACATCGTAAACTCATGGTCAAGGAATTTGAAGCCAATACCATCTCCCATATCTACATCGTCCTCGACACGAACAAGGCTTTTGTCGGCTACGATTTTTTTGACAACAACTTTGAATATCTGGTCAAGGCTGCAGCCGCGATCGTCAACTGCCTTGCCGACATGCACTGCCGTCTCACTTTTGTAACCGCGCACAGCAGACAGGTCATCCGGTTTTCCGGCGAGGCCATCGGGATCAAGAAGAATATCATTGATCTGATGGCAATCATTGAACCATGCCAGATTCCGTTACAGGAGCTGGTCGATTCAGAGATCGACCGTTTCAACTGCAACTCAATTTTCTACTGTCTGTCCATGTCCGAACCGGCCAATCTGGCCACCAAGATGTTTTTTCTCCAGCAGCGCGGGATTGATGTCCGCTGGATCATGGCGCCCCGCCAGTACTTCCCTCGACGCGATACCTGGAAACAGGTTAAGATAAAGGCAACGGGTTGGAATTCCGCAGGAAAGAGCGGGATACAGCCGGTCATCCTCCGTCAGGACAGCGATATTATCAGGATGCTCAGCCATGAATAAAACCGTAAGAAAAGACGATAAATTCAATCCGGGACACCCCCCTAAAGTCCCATATCACTGGTTTTATTTCATGCTGATGGCACTGGGGATCATCTCCGCGTTGTGGCTGCACGGACATCCGATTTATACCGTCACAATTCTTGGACTGCTGCTGCCATGCTCGTTGGCAAACTACATCCCCTATAAATACTTTTCCCGCAACCAGCGTTTTTTTACGATGAGCCTTTTTGCCCTGGCAGCAGTCGGCTGGGGAGTGTTCCGTTTCATGGCCAGGGAACAGGTCGATAAACTGCTGATCGAAAGCATCTGTCTGCTCGCGTTGTGTTTTTCGTTCTCTCCGCGGCGAAGGGACTTCGGTTATATGCTGCTGATCGCCGTGTTGCTGCTCCTATACGGCTCACTGCTGCCGCGGGCGATTTATCTTTTCATTATTCCGATCGCGTTCATACTGGGCATGCTCATGATTTATGGCACCCGTACCAACGGACTATCGAGAGACCCCGACCTTTCGGTGCCGGTATTCCGGTTCAGCTGGGGAAAAATCATGCTTCACATGCTGTTGGTGATCGGGTTGTGGATTTACTTTTATTCACTCTTCCCCAAAGAGGATACCCACACCTCCGGCGGTTTTTTCGTCACCTCGTTCCGTAATCAGAACGACTCATTCCTGCCTCCTCAGATAACGGTGTGGTTCAAGAATGAAAAGGTCAAGCGGGGGAACTCCGGCAGTATCATCCAGAATGGAAAACCGACCAGCATGGGCAACCAGGGGCAGAAAGTACAATCCGACAAAAATGAAGGCATGAAGAGTTCCGGCAACGGCAGCGGCCTCCCCGGGAAAGAGTTGTTGTTCAGGGTAAAATGCGCGGTCAAGTTGTATTGGGTGGCTCAACTCTACGACCAATACAATGGGGACTGGTGGACCGCGTCAAAAGCCATGAAGAACCAGCAAAAACAGCGCCGTTCCGAATATTATTCGCGTTCCATCCCACAGCATTTCACTATCGAAAAATGGGTTTCATCGGTTCTGTTCAGCGCCTATCGGCTTGACTATATCACGCCGGACACGACACAGGATCTGGCACTGGACAACAACTTCTATCATTACTGGTTCAAGGAAAAGGCCGTATTGCCGCAATTACCGTTTTCCTATGTGGCCTATTCGGAAGTCGAAAGTACGGAAGTAATAAAGCGGCGCAACAGCACCTGGCCGGAATATATACCGCCGAAAAACTATCTCCAGCTGCCGGAAGATGAAATATCACCACGAATCAAAAGCCTGACCGCGACCATCACCCGGGGAATAACCGACCCATATGAAAAAGCCATCGCATTGCGCGATTTCCTTCGCAAGAACTACAAGTACCAGATGATCTCCCGCAGAACCCCGGTCGGTCGGGAAGCCGTCGACTTCTTTCTTTTCGAACTGCGCGAAGGACATTGCGAATATTTTGCCTCGGCGCTGGCGGTGATGTCGCGCGTGTGTAAAATTCCATCCCGCGTCGCCACCGGCTTCTCGCCGGGCAATTACAATGCGCTGACCAAAACCTTTGAAGTCCATGAATACCATGCCCATGCCTGGACCCAGATCTATATTGAAAAATATGGTTGGCTAACTTTCGACGCAACCCCACCCGGCAACATCATCTCCAATACCACGCCCATGGCACTGGGCCGCTGGTACGATCCCTTCGGTAACGAGTGGAGGGTTAACCCGCCTGAACTGGCCATGCGTACTCAGGATCTGGCTACCCCCGGCTGGATCTCCGGCAAAAAAGAGAGCGACGGCAACGACGAGATGTCCGTCGCCGATCAACTGTTATACGATGCGGTCATGCTGCCGGAAAAAGCCGGGGCCATGATGGACCGCCTGGTGGAAATGTTCAAAAAGCAGAATGAAAAGGTCTTTTCTTTCAAAAAATATTTCCAGGATCTGCGTAAGAACATCGAGCGTTTTTTTGCCACGATGAAAGCCCGGATGTTTGCCATGAAACGCTGGCTGTGGGCTCATTGGCTTGGAACGACATTGTGGTTTATCGGGATCATCTTCTTTCTACTGTCCCTGCCGCGACTTCTGCTGTTCGGCATACGACTCCACGACAAATATCGTTGCCGCAACTGGCTCGAGGCCGCCGGTGCCGACTGCGATACGGCCCCGTCACGCAGTATACATTTCAGCTACCTGACCGTAAGAAAAAATCTGGAACTTCATTGCCTGCCGCGGGAAAAAAATATCGACCTGCTGGATTATGCCGCCATTATCATCAGCCGCCATCCGCAACTTGGCAATGATGTTCTGGCGGTTTTCTTCATCTACAACCAACTGGCATATAGCCCCACACTGCCAACTTCAGCCCAGGCAAGGATTGCGCTCAATCGCGCCGCCAAAATCCACGAATTGCTTAATTCTACAGCCTGGCGCAACCGGGAAAAAACTAATACAACTTTTTGATCAGATGAAGGAAATCGATAGTGCGCAAACCGTTATAATATCCGGGATCGGCATCCGGTGCGGATAAATACGCCTCGATTGCGCCTCCGGCTGCATTCCTCGCCGGATACACCATCATATCGCCATGACCTTCGACATAATGTTTGACAAAAACGTTTGAACAGGCCGCCATCACCGCTTCAAGCCGGGAACGGTACGGTGTAGCCGGATCCAGCGCAATCAATGCCGCCGCAGCCCGCATCGTCTCAGGCAGGCTGTTGGCGAACATTAAACCGTTTACCCCCTGGCGCGCCTCCAGATCAACACAGTCGCGAATACCTCCAGCCACCGGGTCGAACCCCAGCTCAAAACAATGCAGAAACAACGACGGAAAAAGTCCGGCGCATTCGTCAATCAGCGAGGGGGCGCATTTTTCCTTGCGCATCGCCAGCAGACATCCGGTCGCCTGGCCAATAAACTCCAGCGCGTGACCGGGATAACATCTCTTTCGGTTTTCCGGTGTTTCCACAAAATCAAGAGTTCGCGAATCGACATACCTGTCAATGACCCGGCGGATGAATCTCTCGCCATAGGCAAACCACTCTCCTGCGCGAACGGCTCCGATCGCCGCTATTCCCGACAATGCGGCTGTCAGCGGCATATGGCTTTCGGGCAACTCTGCCACATCGTTTTCGCCGGACATAATCATCTGTCGGTCGGATTGGAAAAGCCCTTCGTCAATATCCTTGAGTATTTGCAGGAAATAATCCGCGGCCTCTCCAGACTTCTGTCCCCAACCCAGCAACCATGCCGCCAAAAACAATCCCTTGGAATAGTAAAGGTCACTATAGTTTCCGCAAGGGGTCAAGGTCTCCGCCGGACGCAGGGAGCCACCGGCTTCGATCTCCAGCGGCGTCCCGGCGGGAGTCATACAAAAATAGACCCGCCCGCCGTTATTGGCGCGGCATTCCTCCATCGCGGAAATTGTCCGGGCAAGGTGTTTACGAATCCGACCGCCGAGAATACCGCGGTCAGCGGGAGAAACCGTTTCCGCCTCGTCGAGCCAGGATAGATGCCCGGCCAGAGCTTCAAGCCCCTGCCCCTGAATCCAGGAATAGATTATCCGGCGGTCTTTAAATATCTCATTATTTTCCACGGGATAAAAATCACGTCCGGTCACCGAACTAAATTTGGTGTCGATAAAACGGTAATCTCCATCGCGTTCGCCACGCTCCAAAATTTTGGACAACGCGGTTTGCAGCATGGTTTCATACCCGGCAATGACCTGGCGGAAATCTTCCGCGCCGGGTTTCTCCGGCAACAAAGCAATCAATTCGGACATTTCAAAATTTATTCCTTATGAAGATCTGGTTGATGTTCAAGTAGACATTTCCGCCAACAACGCCGCCACTTCCGGATACCCGGCCAGAACCGGGCTGACGCGCAGAAGTATCTCCTTACCCGCCCGGCGGGCGTCACGGCAGCCGCCATGATAGAGACGTTTCCAGCGCAACAACTCGGAATTAACGCCAATCAGCAACGCGTCATCGGGGAAATAATGACAGAAAAGACTATATTCGATGATCCGGGAGAACAGCTCCGGGAACGGGTCGAGAACGATAAAAGGCACTCCCGGCCGGCTGCGGGCAAATTGCACCACCTCCTGCCAGTCTCCCGGAGCAACAAACACCAGCAGATGCTTCTGACGGTCATAATCAGCCCCGGAAAGAAAGTGTTCCAACGATTCGTGAGCGTGATGTTCACGGTTGTCTCCCTGCGTCAACGCCTGCCCCGTTGCCGCAATACGAACGTCAGGCAACGTCTCAAGCCACGAACGGACGACAAAACGCGGATCGGCGGTATGCGCCTCGGGACGCTCCAGCCACTGCGCATATTCAGGGTTGGAGATTCGGACCGCGTCAATGGCATGGCGCCGGAACGCGGCAAAGCGGTAGGGCCCGGCAATCGGAGAACCGGTATCGCCTTCAATGTCACGGTTTATATCGATCAACAGCGCGTCCGCCAACGAACCAAGCTTTTCCGGTTGCAGCGCATCGGCCGCTACCTGCGCGGCAAATCCATGAATCCGGTCAATGATCCACGACCCGACCTCATCACGTTGCCCCATGGTAACGAGATCGTTCCATGCCTGATTCAGCATTCTCATCGCAGGAATCTGCGGAACCGAATGGATCTCCATTTGGGGCGATGCCCCGGCAAAGCCGGAAAATTCCGGCAACGGCAGCCATCTGACACCGTCGATCACCGCGCCACCGTTGGTACAGTTATACAACGTTCTACGGTTGGCGGCTATATAGCCCTCCAAGGCAGTCTTGATCCCGGTCAATGCGGGAAGCGACACCACACTGCCACCCAGATTACCGGGCAGAAGCGTATTGCCATCAACCATATTTTCGGCATCGCCATACATACTGCCATCGGAAGCCAGGCAGAAGTCGCTGCCTATGATCCCGACAAAGTCAAAACCGATTTTAAACGCTAGGTCGATTGCGGTGATGATGACACCGCAGGATACCGCTGCCGGTTCCGGCCGCAACTGCAGCATACGCAGAAAATGGTTGTTTTCACGGTCAGGTTCACCATACCATGCCAGCCGCTGAAAAAGACCAGACACCGTCGGATCAACAATCGGCACTGCCGCCAGCGGACAGGTAAAACTGCGGACGGCACGCCAGTTTCTGCCGCACTCCGAATCTATTTCCACAATCAGATCCGGCATGATCCCGGCATCATACAGACGTCCGGCGGCGTGCCCGACGCTGATCAGCCAGAACCGATCCCGAAACTCTCTGATGACATCAAACTGCGACTCCAGCGAGGGCCCGGCGCCGCAGATCAACGCCGCCGCCTTGCGACCGCGCTGTTTCAGAGTCACCACCTTTTCTCCGCCCATTAAAGGGATGTTGCGCAACATACAGCGGAGGTGAAGCAAGCCGCGATGCCGGGAAAATTTAACGTCCGACAAAATGCGGTGAAAGACGGGAACAATCCATTCCTGCAGTTTCTCATAGCCCTTCTGGGTCACGGTATTGATCTGAAACCCCTCTTCTATGGCAAAGGCATCAAAAAGCCGGGGCAGCATGGCGTTCAGAGCGCCTTCATCTGCCGGAGTATGAAAAAAAAGCGGGTCATGCCCGGCCGACAACGGATCGGCAGGGCCATCATGGACATAAAGGATCAAGGCCCCCTTACCGGCCGCATCATCCAGGGATGCAACGGTAGATTCCGCCCAGGCGCCCAGAAAAACAGTAAAAATAGCATATCCCGGCCGCCGGACGCAGCGTTTCAGTTGCCGTTCCAGTTCATCAGTCGTCACCATCGCCTCCGTTTCGCACCGAAAATCCCAAATTTAAACGTAAGTTAACCATTTGTTCCACACCCACGCTTGCAAATGAATCCAATACTCTGTAATATATGACGGGAAAGGAAATAAATTCAAACGGTTAAACCATGTCAAAAAATAAAAACAGTATTTTTGTTCTGATCCATACCGAAATGGCCAATCCGCTGTTTAATTCCTTTTACTCCGATGAAGATTTCCATGCCCGCCTGATCAGCGAAGCCGATTGTGATTCAAAAATCTTCATCAACCACTTTTTTGAAGCGGTCATCGTCGGCGTATCTGAAGAAAAATGGCCTCACCAGCAACGCTTTATCGAAGTGGTAAGAGCCATCACTCCATGGGTGCCGGTCATCATCGTCGTTCCCGAAAATTTCCTGCCTCCCGTCGAATATGCCGACCATGCCGGCATCATCCCGGTGGTTTTCGAGGAGATCAACTACGACAGACTGAAACTCATTATTACCAACGAAGTCGAGCGCCGGAAAAAACGCATGAACATCGTTTTTACCATGCCGGAAAATTTTACCCGTTACAACGCGCTGCTCGATTTCATCAACTCAGTTCTTGCTGGAGAAGACGCCGAAGAGATCATGTCCGCCATCGCCCGGCGGCTCACCGAGGAATTTCCCGGCATGATCACCACCTTTCTGGAATACAGCCACAGCAACACATTCTACTGTTGCGCCGCCAACACCATCTCGACGGAACTGGTCGATAATCTGAAAAATCGTGTTTTCGGCATCTTTCGTGATCTCGGCGGAGAAACCATCAATCCAAATAAGATCTTGATCCGGACCGACTTCCTGTCTCCGGATTCCGCCGCCAACGACATGTTTCATTATCTCTGCGCCATCCCGGTACTCGAAGATGACCGACTCACCGGACTGCTGACCATTTCCGCCAACCGCGCACGCCAGCACGCCGGCGAACAGGAGATCATAGTCATCTTCGCCCTGATGCGGCAGCTGTGCATGTTGTTACGGACTTTCAATCACATCCGCAGCCGGATGATTCACGATTCTCTCTCCGGCCTTTACGATCACCAGTATTTTCAACGTTCCATGCGTGTAGCCGTTGAAAACGCCCGAGAAAAAGACACTTGCCTGACCCTGATGCTGATGGATATCGACCGGTTCAAAAATTTTAATGACTCCTATGGTCATTTCATCGGTGACGAGGTCATCCGCGACTTTGCCCGTTTGATCAAGAGCCACAGCCGGGACAAAGATATCGTAGCTCGGTTCGGGGGTGACGAATTTGCCATGATTATGCCCGACACGTCACACGATGAGGCCAGACAGGTCACCACCTTACTGCTGGAAAAGGTCCGGGGTCATGTCTTCAAAAACTGCGGACATCCGCTTACCTTTACTATTTCCATCGGCCTGGCGACCACCCGCGATCCAGGGATCAGCAATGTCTCCACCCTGTTCGAAGCCGCCGATGCAGCGCTATATCTGGCCAAGAAAAACGGCCGTAACCAATATTGCAGCAACCATGAGATGATCCGTGCCAAATCCCCGGTCGCCGCCGCCGTCAGCATTATCGGCAAAGCATTCAAGAGACCGTCACCCGCACTGGAACAGGCAGAAAAGACCTTGGGCCGCATCCTCATCGTGGACGACAATCAGGAAATACTGGTTATGCTGCAGACCCTGCTGCAACGTAAGAAATATCACACCGACATCGCGAGTAACGGCATCCAGGCACTGGAAAAAATCAAAGCCGCGCCGGAAAACATCGACCTCATCATTTCCGACATCAACATGCCGGGCATGAACGGTCTGGAACTGATCCAGGCAATTCACAACGTCGATCCCAATTTAGTGGTGATTCTGTTGACCGGTTTTGCCACCGTCACCAATTCCATGACCGCGCTTAAAGCCGGAGCATTCCGTATCATCAAGAAACCTTTCGAGCTTGACGAGATGCTTAACGCCGTCGAAAGCGGAGTCGAACGCTGCATGCTCAAACGCCGCCTCGACGCGTATCACATCCATCTGGAGGAACTGCTCCAGAACAAGACCAAGGCGCTACAGCTCGCCGTCGATCAACTGAAAGATTCTTACGTCAAGACGATGACCACCATCGTCAGCATTCTCGATGCTTACGAGCAGAATACCGCCACCCATTCCCAGATGGTATCCATACTCTCCGTCCGCCTCGCCCGTGAAATGGGCATTGACAACGAAGAGGAGCTCAACAACATCAAATACGGTTCACTGCTCCACGACATCGGCAAAATCGGCATATCCTCTTCCATCCTCAACAAACCGGCAAAACTTTCGGAAGAAGAAATGAATCTGGTCAAGAAACACCCCGAAATCGGATATGAGATCGCCAGAAACATTCCCTTCCTCGCCGATGCCTGCGACATCATTCATCAGCACCATGAACATTTCGACGGTTCCGGTTATCCCGCCGGTCTGCAAGGACAGGAGATCTGCATCGGAGCGCGGCTCTTCGCCGTCATCGACGCCTTCGAAGCCATGCGTTCCAACAAGCGCTGTTATAAAAAAGGCATGTCGCTGCCGGATGTGATTGCCGAGATCAACCGCTGCTCCGGCACTCAGTTCGATCCGGAAATCGTCAAGGTCTTCAACAACTGCTGCGAAAATCTCAATTCGCTGTTCGAAAAATACCACCGCATGGCCGACGCTGAAAACGAAAGCCTCATTACCGCCGACTTTATCTCACAATCAACCTTTTAAAATTAATCATTCAAGGCATGACCATGTTTATTGAAGAATTGAAAAATATCGCCGCGCAAATCGATACCGTTATCCGGGAAGATGCCTTTCCCGCCACCATTGAACCGGCATTTCTACGCGATGCCGTCCGTGACTACCCCTGCCGTGGCGGAAAACGCCTCCGTCCCGCCATCGTACTCTGGAGCTGCGGGTTGCTCGGCGGCAAACCCGAATCCGCCACCCACGCCGCAGCCGCGGCGGAGATTTTCCACAACTGGACCCTCGTTCATGACGACATTATCGATAACGACGACTTCCGCCGCGGGCAGCCCACCACCCATGCAGCCCTGCGACAGTTCAGCTGTGACACGTATAAGCTGGACGGCAATGCCGCCGCCAAATTCGGCGCCGACTTCGCCATCCTTACCGGAGACCTGCAACAGGCGTGGGCCAATAGTATGCTGCTGCGTTCCGTCGAAGCCGGGGTTTCCGCCGAATTGACCCTGAAGCTGGCGCTCAGAATGCAGGATTTCGTCAATCGGGAACTTATCTCCGGCGAGGCGCTGGATGTTGAATTCCCCTTGATCGGACCGGAAAAGCTTTCCACCGAACAGGTCAACCGGATGCTTTACCTGAAAACCGGCGTCCTGCTCCAATTCTGCGCCGAAACGGGCGCGATGATCGCACTGGGTTCCGCCGACCGGGAACAGCCCGCCATCAAAGCCCTCGGCGAATACGCTTCCGATGCCGGAATCGCCT
This sequence comes from Lentisphaerota bacterium, assembly GCA_003246475.1. GTDB lineage: Bacteria > Verrucomicrobiota > Lentisphaeria > Victivallales > SZUA-371 > SZUA-371. Next base: position 2,367 of record QKAL01000078.1, on the reverse strand, counting down.
TCCAATACCGCGATGACTGGCTGGGGTTGTATGGCGATCAGGAAAAGTTTGGAAAACCCATCGGCTCCGATCTTGCCGAAGCCAAGCCCACCCTCATGCTGATAAAGGCTCTGGAAGCACTCTCGCCGCAAGGAAAAAGCGAACTACTCAGCCTGCTCGGACGCGATTCTTATTCCGGTCAGGCAATTGACCGTGCCAGATTTTTGATCCGCGACAGCGGCGCTGAGGATTTCGTCCTCCGGGAATCGGAAAGCCGGATCAGAAACGCCCACGCGAAGCTGATGACGCTACCCGAAAACCCCTATCGCAAACTGCTTGAAGAGCTCCTCGCGTACCTGATCGGACGTACAGTCTGACGGTGGACGGATTACACCTTTAGAAAGCTATTCGATCAGACACCCAAAGTCATTGAGTGAATAGTAAATACCCAGAAGTCAATCCTCCCCCGAAAAGAAAAAGCTCCGTTGACATGGAACTGCCAACGGAGCAAAAAAACAAGAACGCAATCACCCGATAATGCTTCGGTCGGAACCGAGGAAGATGCCCTTCATGTTCATCTTGAGCTGGTCGGGATTGTTGGAGTTGACCATAGCGTCTTCTTCGGTGATCATGCCGTCATTAACAAACTTCAGCAACGACTGATTGAAAGTCTGCATCCCTTCGTTGCCGCATCCTTCGATCACGGTCATCAGCTTTTCCAGGTTGTTTTCCTGGATCAGCTTGCGGACGGTGGGGTTGTTTACCATGATTTCTACCGCCGGAACCACACCGCCGCCGAAGGCCTTTGGCACCAGACGCTGGGCGATGATCGCCTTAAGGTTTACCGCCAAAGCTTCACGAATAGGATCCTGTTCCTCGCGATCGTAAAAGTCGAGAATACGGTTGATGGTCTGCGGCGCGGTCGAAGCGTGAACCGTACTCATGACCAGGTGCCCGGTATCAGCGGCCTGCAGCGCGGCTTCGAAACTCTCGCGGTCGCGCATTTCACCGACCATGATGACGTCCGGGTCCTGACGCAACGCGTGCTTCAGCGCACTGTTGAAGGAAATGGTATCAATACCGACCTCGCGCTGTTCAAAAAACGATTTATTATCGAAAAATTCATATTCGATCGGATCTTCGATGGTAATGATGTGGCGAGTGAACTTTTCATTGATATGCTGCAACATCGACGCCAGCGTGGTTGATTTACCCGAACCGGTCGTACCGGCAAGGATGATGATGCCGCGGGGCGCTTCGGCGATCTCTTCGATAACCGGCGGCAGATTCAGCGACGACGCCTTGGAGATCTTGCTCTTGACATGGCGCATGGTCATGCACTTGCCGCCGCGTTCCCGGTGGATATTGACACGGAAACGGCCGACCTCGGGTTCGACATAGGAAAGGTCAAGGTCGCCCTGTTGCAAAAATTTGGTCAGATGTTCCTGATCAGAAACCATTTCATTGATGACCGCGTCGAGGAAATCACTGTCGGGTATAAAGTTACAATCGACCAGATCGCCGTCAATCCGGAAGTGGATCGGGCTGTTCTCTTTGATGTGGACGTCCGACGCGCCGTTTTTGACACCTTCCACCAGAACATCATGCAATAAACCTGCCATGAGAGCACACTCCTTTTGCAACTAAAAATTGATCAACCTTGATAACGCGCCATCGGCGCCAACATTTCTTTAACCGCCTGAGGCATGCCGACCATTATCGCCCGTGCGACCAGACTATGCCCGATATTGAGTTCGTTCAGATGCGGGATCTGCAAAATCCCTTCGATATTCTTATAGTCGATACCATGGCCGGCGTTAACCTTCAATCCCAAGCTATGGGCGTATTCCGCTCCACGGATCAGCCGTTCCAGCTCAACCTTGACCTCATCGCCCATCGCATTCGCATAGGAACCGGTATGCAGTTCAACATATTCCGCGCCGGTCTTGGCAGCCATTTCCAGTTGCGCCATCACCGGATCGATAAAAATACTGACGATGATCCCGTTGTCCATCAGCCGCTTGACCCCGGCATTGATCCATTCAAAATTGCCCAGAACGTCCAGACCGCCTTCGGTAGTCAGCTCCTGACGCTTCTCCGGGACCAGACAGCAACTGTGCGGTTTAAGACGGCAGGCGATATCCAGCATCTCGACCGTAACGGCCATTTCCATGTTCAAACGCGTTACCTGCTGTGCCAGCGCAGTCAGATCGGCATCGTTAATATGCCGCCGGTCTTCACGCAGATGAGCGGTGATTCCCCACGCACCGGCCTGTTCTGCCAGCAACGCGGCTTCAAGCGGCTGCGGATACGCGGCTTTTCTCGCCTGCCGCACCGTCGCCACATGAACGACAGTTCCCCCGAGATTAAGCATAATCACACCTCATT
>QKAL01000097.1 GCA_003246475.1 Lentisphaerota bacterium | reverse complement strand
CCAGGCGACCTCCGAAACAGACATGGATGTGTTCTTCAGGAATTTCGTTGCCGCTTCGAAGCGTTTTGACGTAAGGTAGTCATTCAATGAAACCGAGGTGTTTTGCTTGAAACTATGCGACAGGTAATCGGGATTGTATCCGGTCATTTTCGCCAGAGCCGCCACATTCAAACCGGGGTCGGAAAGCCTCTCTTCGATGATCAGCTTCACCCGCTTGATACCGTCCGGAGTTTTATCGATAAAAGCCTGTTCGTTTTTCAGGTAATGGAGAATCTTACCGACAATCGCCAGCGACAGACCCTGCAAAAGAACAGGTTCATGCTTTTCCGCGACAGCGTTAAGATATATCTCGATAAGCTGTTCGAGCCCTGAACCACGCGGATGCTCATAAGAAACAGTGTAGTTTATTTCCGGAATCTCACCGGGAAGCGCGCTTCCCCAGTGTATCTTAACATGGTCCGGATACAACATCATAACCACGTGCCACATTGTTCCCGGTCCCGGGTTTGTCTCGTGATGGAGTGTCCCGGACGGCATCAGGGTAATATCCCCAGCCTTCATCGCATGTTTTACCTTGCCGAAATCAAGCACATTGATTCCTTCCACATGAAAAAACAATTCATGAAAACTATGGCAGAGCCGGTTATTAATCCCTGAAAGAACAACGGACTTCCAGTCTGGAACAAAAATCTGTTTTTGATAACTTTTTATGTTCTCTACTGCGGCTTCAATTACTTCGATCAAACTGTTTTTAGAGGAATGGTCCATGATATAAGAATATTTATATTATTACAAGAATATTAACATTATCACTATATTGATTGTATCAATTACAAGCATAATAATATATGAAACAAGTAATTATGTCAAATAAGATATTTTATATCGGAGTAAAAATATGTATTTCAATAAATATCCATACCGTTCAAATTTTGAGTTCCTGAAAAGCGGTAAACTAACCGGCAGCGCGGGAGATTTCAACGCCACTTTCAAAGCCGTTGAATTCAACCCGAAATCTGATACGCCATACGGCGAACAGGAGATCAGCCTTGAATGTACACGCTATGAGGGAGATGTCTATTATCTTAAAATTAGCTCACAGCGCTGGAGTTGTAACCATGCCCAATCCGATCTCGCGTTCCCGGAAAAATCCGCCTCCGGCCAGACAAACCTTGAAATCGATAAAGATTTCAATATCACCCTGAGCGACGACTCCGGCAACATCCTGCTTCAAAGTTTCGACGACAAGGGCTTCGGCATATGTGGCAACGAGTCCATTTATATTTTCAAGCGTGACTCTGCCGACCGCTTTTACGGCATGGGCGAAAAAGGCGGTCCGCTGGAAAAATCCGGCGTCAAAACCAAATTCTGGAACACCGATGTTTTTGCCGACTTCTCAAAGCGGGAAATCTATGACGGCACACCGGACCCGCTATATGTTTCCATTCCCTATCTGATTGTCAAACGCGGTTCCAGCTACATCGGCCTGCTGCTCGACAATCCTTACGCCACATTTATCGATACCGACGGCAAGGTCAATATTGCCAACCAGATGGACGCAAAAGAACAGCCGCAGGATACGCTTTCTCTCGGTTCCGAACACGGACAGCCAAACCTGATCATTGTCTATGGTCCGTCGCTGCATGAACTTACCTGCAAGATTCAGAAAATTATCGGCACCACTCCCCTCCCTCCGGCATGGTCGCTGGGTTATCATCAGTGCCGCTGGGGATACAAATCATATGCCGACGTGAAATACATCGATGCCGCCATGAATAAATTCGAAATTCCCTGCGACGGCATATGGCTGGACATCGAATACATGCGCGGCTACCGGATTTTTACCTTTGAAGAGGAAAAGTATTTTCCCAACCCGGAAGAGAATATCAAAGACATTCAGGACGGCGGACGCCGGATTATTCCGATCATCGACCCGGGCGTGAAAGCAGAGCGCGGCTTTGACGTATATGAGTCCGGACACGAAGCTGATGTTTTCTGTAAGAATCCGCAGGGACAGGAATTCATCGGTCTGGTATGGCCGGGCGAAACCGTGTTCCCGGATTATTCCATCAAAAAAGGACGCTGCTGGTGGACAGAGCAGGTTAAGGCATTCGCCGACCGGGGCATCACCGGTGCATGGCTGGACATGAATGATCCGTCAGTAGGTTCCGCGAACTGCTGCGACATGCTTTTCGACGACGGCAAAAAGAGTCATTACACCTATCACAACCAGTACGCCCTGGGGATGGCCCAGGCATCACGCGCCGGTTTTGCCGCAGCGTATCCCGAGGACCGTCCTTTCCTGCTCTGCCGCAGCGGATTCACCGGCTCGAACAAATACACCGCCATATGGACCGGCGACAATGTATCCAACTACCATCACCTGCAGACCGCGATCCCGACCACGCTGAACCTGGCGCTGTCGGGTATCCCGTTCAACGGGCCGGATGTCGGCGGATTCGACGGCAATACCACCCAACAGCTGATGACCGACTGGACCAAAGCCGGATTCCTGTTCCCGTTTTTCCGTAATCATTCGGTGGTGTGGAGTGAGGACCAGGAACCGTGGATGTTTGATAGAGCCACACTGGATATTCTCCGCCACTATATCCGTATGCGCTACCATCTGCGTCCATACCTCTATAACCTGTTTGCCGACCATGAAGAAACCGGAGCCGCGATCATGCGTCCGCTGTTCTATGAATTTGAAGAATCCAAAGCTCTTCCGCTGGACCGCATCAACGATCAGTTTATGGTAGGCAAAGCCATCATGCAGGCTCCGTTTGTAACCGAGGACCAGGAACGGGAAGTTGTTCTGCCGGATGCAGAATGGTTTTCTCCTATGGACGGAAAATGGCTGGCAGGAAATCGCAAGATCACTGTGAAAAAGGCCGACCGCACCACCCCGATATTCTTCCGTCAGGGAGGAATTATTCCGATGGTCCCGGAAGTTGAAGGAGAGAACAAATTTGACTCCACAAAAATCCGTTTCCATCTGTTTTTCAACAGCACCACCGATCAGGAAAACGAATATACCTATATTTATGACGACGGCCAGACTTTTGGATACCAAAACGGCAAACGTTCACGCATGAAAGTCGCGGTAAAATCAGTCAACGGTTCTCTTGAAATAACCACCGAACAACTGGAAGACGGCTTCGGAAAATGTACCTGCGATTTTGTCCTCTACGATGATTTCAAACAAGTCACAGTAAATGGCAAAACGGCAACCCCTGAATCCATCAGCATGGAACTCACCGGCTGCCAGTTGCAGTTGTCATTGGTGTAAATGATTTCGGCTTTGCCGACCAACGCCCCGCCGTTGGATCGCGTCCGGCGAGTCGCCGGTGACAATTAATGGCGTTAATCTGGTCAAAACAAGTTTTGTCTCAGATTAACGCCATGAGCACAAAAATTAATCCTTCCTTATCCCACATATGATAATATTTGTTAAAACTCCATACGTTAATACCAGTGTATCAAAGGATATGTTTCTCAAAAAAATTTTAGAACACGCCATAAGTTGAGCCATTGCGTCTCCAAACTTTGGACTTAAATATTACGAAGTTTTGATCTGTTTTCAAAAACTCTTTGTATAATTTCATGTCGTTGAT
>QKAL01000189.1 GCA_003246475.1 Lentisphaerota bacterium | reverse complement strand
GACAGTCAATGAACTGCCGGATGGCATGATTATAGACGGATCGAAACTGCATGCCGCCGAGGTGAATGGTTGTGGCGATCACCGGATTGTCATGGCTTTGGCCATTGCCGGGATGGCGCTCGACGGAGAGACCGTCATAACCACGGCCGAGGCCGCGGCTGTAACGTATCCTGATTTTGTTAATGATTTCCGTAAAATCGGAGCAGATATTACCATCATTGAGGAATGAACAAAAGAGGCTCATTATGAGTACTAAGGCGGACAGCAGAGTTTGGCTGGAAATCGATCTTGATGTTTTAAGAAAAAATTTTTCCAATATCCAGGAGGCGGTAAAGCCTTGCGGCGTAATTGCGGTACTGAAAGCCAATGCCTACGGTTTGGGCGTACATCAAATCGCCCAGGCATTGAAAAAATCCGGTGCTGCCGGTTTTGGAGTTGCCGAGTTGCGGGAAGCGCTGGAACTAATTCACCTCGGGTTGCCCATCCAGATACTGGGGAGCATGATTCCTTCGGAATTGCCAGAGGCGGTATCCAACGGCATCATCCTGCCAATCAACGACTATGCAATGGCGGAAATGATCAGCCGCGAGGCCGTAAAACAGCAACGGGAAGTTGAATGTCATTTTCTCGTTGACACCGGCATGGGACGACTCGGGATCGTGGCGGAGGATGCTGTTAACGTTATTACCCGTTGCGTCAAGCTTCCGAACCTGAATTGCCGAGGCATTTATTCGCATTTCCCTGTGGCCAACCGTCCTGATCTGGACTATACTATTCGGCAGGTCAATCTGTTCCGCTCGATTGTGGAAAAACTGGCGTTGTCCGGCATTCATTTCGACTATGTCCACATTGCCGCCAGTGATGCTATCAACAACTTCCCGATCACCTATGCGCCACCATTCACCCGAGTACGCTCGGGAATTAACCTTTATGGCGCGTTCGACCCGGAAGGGAAGCGGACCATGCGGCTGGAGCCGGTTTTGCAGCTCAAAACCCGTCTGGTATCGATAAGAAAGTTGAAAGCCGGCACCAATATCGGTTACGGTTGTACGTATACTTTATTGGAAGACACTCTGGTGGGCACGGTTTCCGCCGGATACGCAGATGGTTTGCCGCTGAACCTTTCCAACCGGGGATATATGTTAATTCGGGGCCGCTTCTGTCCCGTAATCGGGCGCGTTTCGATGGATTATACCACCGTATCACTTGCCAACGTGCCGGATGCCGAGCTCGGTGACGAAGTCACCTGTATCGGCGGCGACGGTTTGCGTGGAATCAGCATGGAAGCCATGGCCCAGATCAAAGGCACTCATGCCTATGACATCTGTTGCAGTATCGGTTCTCGCGTGGAACGACGCTACATCGAAAAATAATCATGGTGAATTTATTCTTTAAAACCTTGTATTTTTTAGATATTACACTTGTAATTTGCAGGCTGAGGCTATATGATTGTTCTTGATTAAGACGTAAGCAAATATCAAAAAGCTGGATAGCATGAAATCTTTTTCTCCCATTCACCTGCTTTGGTTGTTGCCGATAACCGGTCTCTCATTGATCTTGACAACTGGAAACATGTGGTTCATGACCATGTTTACTCCTGGATTGTTACTGATTGCAGCGTTGTCGATTATTGGCGACGCCAAAAGGAATAGGCAGAAAATTCCATGTATATGGAGCGCATGGGCAGGTTTGGGAACCACGATGATCGGGGATTATTTTCTGGCTGTACGTCATTCCCCGCTTGATTCGCCCGGCTTTATATACGGTGTTGCCGGTTTTTCACTTGCGCAGACACTCTGGATAGCATTTTTTGCCCGTAACTACAAGATTAACTGTAAGTTGTGGATCGGCCTACTCATCTGTATTGGCATCTTCTTGTCGGTCCGAATCTTTCCCTCCCTCCCCTCCAGCACTTTGGGCGTTGTCCTTGGAATATATACGTTTCTTTCGATAACCAGTATGGCATTCGCCTGTGGTTCGAATTCCCGCTCCTTTGCCGCCGGTATCGGGATGCTCTTGTTTTCCGACACCATGATCGCCTATGGGTATATTCTGAAAATACCCTTTCTTGGAGATCTCGTTGGCATAACGTATCTGGGGTCGATGGTCTTAATTACCGTTGCAATTATTACCGTTGTTCATCCCCTGCCACGGCTTCACCGGCATGACAAGATCAATTATATCCATCGCGCGTCGCTGCTGACTTACTCTGGAGCGGCAATTGCAGTGTGCTGTTTTGCCTTGGGCGCACATTATTTCCCCAACGGCGGATACAATCCATTGACATATATGCTCAGTTATCTGGGGCGTACACATATCAGGGACATAGACCATCCACTGTGCAGTTATTTTTTTGCAGCAGGCATGTTTGTTTCGGCCGGAACGATAGCTTATTTTGTTCCGGCATTCAATTGTTTTACGCACAGCCGGGTACGTCATTTCTTTATCAACTGGGGGTTCGTTCTAAACACATCCGGCTTGATGACCATTGCCTTTATACCGGAAAATGTCAACAGCTTATTTCACAATGTCGGATGCATTCTTGCCGCCGGAGGCGGTGGCGTTGCGGCAATTGCAATCACGATCAATAACGGATTTTCCCGCATGAGTCCCCAGTGGCGGTATACATGGTGTTCCTGGCTGCTGATAACTGTAGCGGTTTTCGAATATTATCTCGGCATGCACGCTATCAGAAGACTTCCTTTTTCTCCCTATGTGCCGACATGTCAGAAGATCGTGATAGCCTCTTTCATCCTCTGGTTGTTTTTTCATGCGTATATCCTGCTGCGCGATACCCACGCTTTTGCCAGAAAAAAAACCGTAATCGTCCTTGTCGCAACGGTATTGGGTTTTCTTGCTGTGATCGTTCCAATTTTGGCATGCCGTTTTTTGTAGGGAATCTCTCCCCACTCATGGCCGATGATATAAAAAAACTCCGCCAGACATTTCAATGCTAGCGGAGTCTTTCGGTTTACAGGAAAACTTATTGCAGACTGGCAATAAGTTTTTCTACCTGAACATATTTTTCTTCGAGTTCTTCAAGGTGTTCCCGGGCAGCTTTGACCACCTCGTCCGGAGCCTTGCTGACAAAATTCTCGTTCATCAGCTTAGAACGCGAGCCCTTGATCCAACCTTCTAGTTGCTTTTTCTGCTTATCCAGTTTCTGCAATTCGGCGGCGATATCGATCAGCCCTTCAAGAGGCAGATATATTGTCCCTGCTGTAATTAACTGGGACGGAGCGTGGCCGAGACTGGAATCAAACTCTTCCTCGGAAACAATAATCTCTTCGGCAAAAAGCAAACGCTTGAGCGAGTCGAGTTCGGAGTTCAGGAACGCGGCGATATTATGGTCTGCCGCCCGGATATAATATTTTACTCTGGCATTGGATGGAATATCATAGGACGCGCGGAGATTACGCCCTGCCCGAACCATCTGGAATTTACCTTCGACAAGGTCTAGCATGTCCGGGTCAACATCCATTATCGATGGGATGTTCTTATATTTGAGTTCGCGCGGAAATTCTTCCAGCATGATGCTTTCCGATTCAGACATGAACCCCATCTGATGCGCCAGTTCTTCCGTAATAAAGGGCATGAACGGATGGAGCAACCGCAAAATCTTGAAAAGAACAAAGTC
>QKAL01000212.1 GCA_003246475.1 Lentisphaerota bacterium | reverse complement strand
CGGGCTTTCCGAAGCCGTTTCCGGATTTGGCGGCGTTTGGCGGCGTTTTGACTTTGCCGGACGATTGCCCTCTGGCGCGGTGGGGTACGATGATTATGCGCACAATGTTGAAAAAATACTCTCATGCATGGAGGGGGCAAGGAGCATTAACGGGGGCAGGGTAATCGCAATTTTTCAACCTCATGGTTTCAAACCGTTGCAGTTCATGCGAGACGAACTGTTCCGCCAGCTTGAGTCGCGTTTGCGGGAAGGCGATGTTTTTGGCATGATCCCGGTTTATTATGCGGGGGGAACCTCGTCGTTTTCGCCGACTTCGGAAGAGGTCATTGAAGTATTCAGGCGAGATGGGTTGAAATCGTATTGTTATTGGCAGTCACGGGACGATGTTGAAAAATTTCTGGCATCGACGACTGGTGCTGACGATGTTGTGCTGGTAATGGGGGCGCGGGATAACTCTTTGTCGGATTGGGCCCGTAATATGGCTTGTGTAAAAGCTTAATTGATATTATAGTATGTTTAATAGATATAAAAATGGGGACAAATCATGTTTTCTCTGAATCTCAAGACCTCGTGTCGGGATGAGATGATCGACATCACTTCCCGGATTGATGAGCTTGTGCCGCCGGATATGACCGAAGGTCTATGTCATATTTTCAGCGTGCACACCACTGCCGGGCTGACGGTGAATGAGAATTGTGATCCTGATGTCCGCCATGATCTGATTCGTAAGCTGGATCGGCTTATTGAATGGAACAGTCCCGATTTTCAGCATTTTGAAGGGAATAGCGCCGCGCATCTCAAGGCTTCTATGATGGGGTTTTCGCAGATGATTCCGATACGTGACGGCAAGTTGTTTCTGGGGCGCTGGCAGGGAATCTATTTCTGCGAGTTTGACGGACCGAGGCACCGGACGGTCACGGTGCAGTTCATGAAGAACCAATAGACCAAGTTTTTGTTGAAGGAAAAGGCAATCATGAAAATCGCTGCTGGTTTGATTTTGGGTTTGGGTCTGATTTTGTCGGGCTGGACGGCTCCGGCAAAAATGCCGTACATTCAATTGAAGTCCGGTGAGGTTTTGGAAGTCAATGTGTTACGTCTGCTCGACGCGGAAGGTGATTTGGAATTTGAAGATAAAGACGGTAAATTCATATTGAGCCGACGTTTTTACGACTATGCGGTTACGGCATTTCCCGATGATGTTGTCGCCGCAGATAAACTTTTTGAGAGCAAACAGACCGTTAAGGCTATTGATTCCTTTACCGAGCTGGCGAAGAAGTATCGTTATCTTGGGTGGGAATATTACTGCCTGTATAAACGGATGCAAGGTTTGATCGAGCTTAACCGTGACCGTGAGGCTCTGGACGCTGGTGAAACGTTGAGAGACGGTGAGAATGTAGCGTCGCAGGAACAGCATTATTTCTGGTTGTGTCGTAACCTGATGATAGATATTTATCTTAAACAGGGAAAGTCAGATAAAGCGTTAATGCTTTTGCGTGAGCAGCAGCAGTGTCAGGACTGGGATATTGCCGCCGGAGCTTATAATCGTCAAGGGGATATATTATTGGAGCAACAACATGTCGATGAGGCATTATTGCAATATATGCGGCCGGTGGTTATGTTCGACCGCGAGGTCGCGGGGCGTGAATATTCCTTGCGTCAGGTAGTGAAACTATTCAAGGAACGCAAGGACAAGAGGGGCGAACTTTTTGCCACCATGCTGGATAAGGAATATCCGGAAAGCAAATCACAGAAGAAATAATTGAATAATAGGAGAAAAAATGAGAAATCTGGTAATTATAGGTAGTGGCGCTGCTGGTTTGACTGCGGCAATATACGCGGCACGCGCGAATCTGGAGCCGCTGGTGTTGTCAGGGGTGCTTCCTGGAGGGCTGTTGACGCAGACTACCGATGTGGAAAACTTTCCCGGATTTCCGGAGGCGATAAACGGTTTTGAGCTGATGATGAAATTTCAGGAACAGGCAAAGCGCTTTGGAACGGAAATCATCAGTGATGTGGTGACCGGGGTAAAACTCCAGAACGGTGGTCCTCATGAGATTACAATGGGAAGCGGCGAGGTCATACGGACCAAAGCTTTGATAATTGCCACCGGTGCATCGCCACGCTGGATGGGGCTGCCTTCGGAAGACCGGTTGAAGAATCACGGTGTATCCGCCTGTGCAACTTGTGACGGCGCCTTTTATCGCGGTATGGACGTGGTTGTGGTTGGTGGCGGTGATACGGCAATGGAGGAAGCGCTTTTTCTGACTAAATTTGCCTCCAAAGTGACGTTGATTCACCGTCGTAACGAATTTCGTGCCTCTAAGATCATGGCACAGCGGGCACTGGAAAATCCCAAAATCGAAGTCAAGTGGAACTCTGTTGTCAAAGAGGTTTTGGGCGATAAGGAAGTCGAGGGCGTTCGGATTGCGGACGTTGTTGACGGGAAAGAGACCATAATTCCGTGCAAGGGATACTTTGCCGCTCTTGGACATGTGCCCAATACCGAGGTTTTTAAACCTTGTGTTGCAATGAACGAGTCCGGGTTTATTGAATTGCATAACAATAGCAGTTATACTAATATTGATGGTGTATTTGCTGCCGGTGATTGTGCCGACCACGTTTATCGTCAGGCGATAACCGCTGCTGGAATGGGGTGTCGCGCCGCGATTGATGCTGAGCGCTGGCTGGCGGGAAAGGCGTGAGAATTAAAAAAATAGCCGGATTTTGTTAAAAATTATGCTGTGACTGACGATATATGATGGTATTACAAATAGAAATCAAACTTATAAGCGAGGTGTCATATGGCTGAGGAAATGAATAGTTTGCCGCGTGGCACGGAAACTATTTTGATAGTCGACGACCAGGAGACCATCTGGGATTTCCTGATTGAGGCATTGCAGGAGCTGGGTTATTCCGTGTTGTTGGCAGAAAATGGTCTTGATGCGGTGGAAATTTACCGTAACAATCCGAACGAGATCGATTTGATTCTATTGGATATGATTATGCCGAAACTTGGCGGTCATAAGACCTTTTTTCAGATTCGGGAGATAGATCCAGAAGCGAAGATACTGCTGTCAAGCGGATATGTGTCCGAAGAAGAAGTAAAAGATCTTCTGGACCAAGGGGCTGCCGGTTTCCTGCCCAAACCGCACCGTTTGCCCTTAATGGCAAAAGAGTTTCGTAGAATACTTGATGGAAAATGAATTTTATGGCCGCTGTAAAGCGGCTTTTTTTAACACCTTGCGGCACATTGTAAGTATAAAAAATTAAAGGAAACAGGTATTATTCTCAGAGACTACACTAAAAATAAAGCTTTGCAGCTTTGATGCATTCTTGTTCAGAGATTAACCTGCTTCCTGATTTTATTATACATCCTTTATGGACAAATTCAATCTGAATAAGCTCAAAAAAGGTGAAAAACGTGAAAATAATCGTAGCTCCGGATTCATTTAAAGGGTGTTTGCGCAGCCTTGACGTTGCTGACGCGATAAAATGTGGGTTGAGCTCAGTCCTTACAGACGCGGAGATTATTTCTTTTCCAATGGCCGATGGCGGTGAGGGGACGGTTGAGGCGGTCATCGCCGCAACCGGCGGAAATCTCGTCCAGACCACGGTTTATGGTCCGCTGGGAAATCCTGTTGCGGCGCGTTACGGAATTATTCCCGGACATACCGCGGTCATGGAAATGGCGGCGGCAAGTGGTATCGAACTGCTGTCCCGTAATGAACTTAATCCCATGAAAACGTCAACTTTGGGAACCGGGCAGATGATGCTTGATGCCATTAAGCGCGGGGTGCGGCAGATCATTATCGGTATTGGCGGTAGTGCCACTGTTGACGGTGGTACCGGTATGGCCCAAGCTTTGGGATTTATCTTGAGGAATGGCGATGGCGATGTGATCGATCGTCCGTGTACTGGTGGTATGCTGGCTGAGATTATGGAAATTGAACCGGGAAGTGCCGCTGAATTATTGGCAAATGTCCGTATCAGGGTCGCATGCGATGTTACCAATCCGCTGACTGGCCACAATGGAGCAGCAAGGGTTTATGGTCCGCAGAAGGGTGCGGATGCGCAAATGGTGGAGATTTTAGACGCGGGACTTGATAGTTTTTCCCAGGTAGTAATGCATGCTGGATTGGCGGATGACAATGTTCATCCCGGTGATGGTGCGGCGGGAGGACTTGGATTTGGACTGCGTACCCTCTGTGGTGCGGAAATGGTTTCCGGGGCGAAACTTGTGATTGAAACCAGCGGGCTGGAACAATGTCTGGCCAACGCCGATCTGGTGATAACCGGTGAAGGATGTACCGACAGTCAGACCGCATCGGGCAAGATCTGTGCTGTAATTGCGGAGACTGCTGCAGTACATGGCGTGCCGACTATTGTTCTTTCCGGGGCGATCCGGGGGCCGGTGGCACCGCTGCAGAAGATATTTGCCGCGGTGATGAGTATTGCCAAAGGACCGTGTTCGTTGGATGAGGCAATATCTTCGGCACCTGAATGGCTCTATGATGCAGGACGAAATATCGGCGGTATGCTGCGGATGAAATAGGCGACACGAGTTATTGTAGCCGTGTCCGGAATTGACTTGGTGATATCCCCCGGTATTTGCGATACAGCCGAGAGAAATACAGTGCATCATTGTAACCCAGTTGGTCGGCGACTTCTCTTATCGATATTTCCGGAGACTGACGGAAATACTCTTCTGCCCGGTTGATTTTGGCTTCAATCACCGCTTGTGAAAAGCTTTTGTGCAAATGTGTGCTGAATGCATGAGATACCGAGGAAGTGCTGCGACCGATTACCCGGGCAACTTCGGTTAACCGTAACGGTTTGTCAATATGCTGTTCAATATAGGCCATTACCCGACTGATGATTCGTTCTCCCCTTACCGCTACGATTTCTTTGGTGATTATATAATCTACCAGCGTAGAAAACAGTCCCAGAAGGTGTTTTTTACGTTTTGCATCGTAATAGGGCAGGTTGTAAAAAGCGGTTGTCATCTGTGGTTCGATACCTTCCTTACGGGCATCGCGCAGGACTCGGGGATCGGGGCGGAGTGTACTGCGGAACTGGCCGATCATCGCATAACCAGTGAGCTGGTTATCAACGAATATTGGTGCGACTGCCTCCTCAATTCCGGCATTACAACGGTAATCCATAATACGACGTTTCTCTGCACATTCGCGACAACGGGTTTCGTCAGAGAGCAAACAGTTGTGAGTTCCATACAACCGCTGCTGAACCAATGCACAAAAGTCCGATACCGGCAGGTTGAGTCCCCGTCGCAAAATCTTTCCCTCTAATGAATAGAATACCACGACCAGACCGAAACTTGCGGCGAAATGATCGAAAATATTTTGGATATCATCATGCAGTACTATTTCCAGTGCGTTTTTCATAATATTGATAATTATATAACGATATTGCATAAAAATCCATATCAATGCAGAATATTCCATTCAAAAAAAGGGAGGAAACGGGTAGAATTATTATTGTAACAAGGAGAATAATACGATGGATTATAAAGTAAGAACCGGAATTATCGGCTTAGGGTTTATGGGGGCCACCCATTTGAATATTTACCGAGAAAATCCTGGCGTTCGGGTGGTGGCGATTGCCGATGTCGATCTAAAAAAACGTCAAGGCGATATCAGTGCGGTCGTCGCCAATATCAGCGGAGGCGACAATTCACAGAATATTAATCTCGAAGGTGTTCGGGTTTATGCTGACGGCATGGATCTCATTGCTGATCCGGATATTGACTTGATTGATATCTGCCTGCCGGGTTTTCTGCACAAGAAGTTTGCACTGGCGGCAATTGCCTCCGGAAAACATGTTTTTTGTGAAAAGCCACTTGCTATGACTGTTAGTGATGCCGCAGAGTTGGTAGCTGCGGCGAAACGTTCGGGTAAAATTTTCATGGTGGGAATGTGTGTCCGGTTCTGGCCGGAATACCGTTACGTACGCGAGCAGTACAAGGCGGGTAACTACGGACGGATTCGCCAAGCGTTCTTCAAGCGTTTTTCCCCTACAGTTAGTGGCAATGGCTGGAATAACTGGTTTGCCGAACAAAAGATGAGTGGCGGTGCTTTACTGGAAATGCATCTTCATGATGTTGATCAGATGCTTTATTTTTTTGGACGTCCCCAGCGTGTGACCGCAACTGGCTGCCGGGGCATGCGCTCGCAGGATTGCTGGGATCATGTCTTTTGCTTCTATGATTTTGGTAATGGGTTTTCGGCTGTGGCCGAAGGGGGATGGACTGCCGCTAAAGGCACCCCCTTTGAAATGAATTTTCAGCTCATATGCGATGACGCCACCGTTATCTTCAACCATGCTGGGCTTAATATCTACTATGAAGACGGTCACACGGAAAAACCGAACCTAAGCAGTTTTTTTCGACCGACCGGCTGGCATGAGGAGATTGATTATCTGATTGATACGATCTTGTACGGCGGTACGGCGGATAAATATATGGCTTTGGATGAACTGACCGATGGCATCAGCATAGTGGAAGCGGAACGGGCTTCGCTGGAGTGCGGATTGCCGGTTACGGTAAAATATATGGAGGCATGAAAATGCAGGAGAAAATCAAAGTTGGAATTATTGGTTTCGGGTTCATGGGAACCACTCATTACGGCGTTTATCTGCATCATCCGTTGGCCCAGGTGGTGGCAATGGCTGATGTTGATTCTCGTAAGCGCTCAGGTGACATCAGTGCGGTTTGCGGTAACATCAGAGGTGGCGACAACTCGAAACCACTCGATTTTAGCAAAATCAAAACTTATGCTGATGGCATGGAACTGATTCGCGATCAGGAAGTTGACCTGGTCGATATCTGTGTCCCGGTTTATATGCATAAGCAGTATGCGCTGGCGGCAATCAAAGCGGGAAAACATGTACTGTGTGAAAAACCCATGGCTCGAACCAGCACAGATGCGGCCGAGATTGCTGTTGCGGCTAGTAAATCGGATAAAGTGGTTATGGCGGGAATGTGCGTGCGGTTTTGGCCGGAGTACGCGCATGCCGCCGAACTGATCAAATCGGGTCGTGCAGGCAAGGTACGCAGTGCCACGTTCAAGCGGGTTTCGCCGGATATCAACGGTAACGGATGGGAGAACTGGTTCATGAAAAGTGAGCTCAGTGGCGGCGCAATTTTGGATCTGCATCTCCATGACGCCGATTTTGTGCGTTACGTCTTCGGCATGCCGAAAACAGTCAGCGCATTCGGGGTGAAGGGCGTCCGCAGCGATAACGGCATTGATCATGTGATGGCGCGTTACGATTATGGCGACGGTGCGCTGATTACTGCCGAAGGCGGCTGGGATGCGGGCAGGGGAACGCCGTTTGAAATGAGTTTCCAGGTGGTCTGCGATAAAATGACCATACGTCTTTCCGAGACCGGTTATAAAGTGATCCATGCCGACGGAAAGGTGGAGTGTCCGCAAGTGGGAAGTCCAGAACAACCGACGGGCTGGCATCAAGAGATAGACCACCTGTTGAAAAGTATACGATCCGGAAGAAAACCGGATATGGAACTGGATGGCGTCGTCGAGGGAATTCGTCTTGTGGAAGCTGAAATAAAGTCAATAGATAATAATAAAACTGTAACAATATGAGGAGGTCGTCGATGTCATTCTATAAGGCAATCAATTATTGGGTACTTGGTGGATTTGATGGTGGCAAAGGTTCTTTCGAAGCTATCGATGATGCGGTGGCAATGGGTATGGACGGGTTGGAACTCACGGTTGGCGACTGTATTCCGATTGATATTACGGCTGTAGAGTGCGCCCAGATCAAAGTAGCGGCGGCAGAGGTCGGTATCCGGATCAGAACGCTGGCAACGGGGTTTTACTGGGGGTGTTCTCTTGGAAGCCCAGATGAAATGGAACGAACGAAGGCAATCGAATTTACCTGTAAATATATTAAGATTGCTGCTGCAATGGGAGCGGAAACAATTCTGGTGGTTCCCGGGGCCGTTGATGTGGACTGGGATCCGAGCCGTCCGGTGGTTTCATATCAGACGGTCTGGGACAATTCGGTGAAGTCCCTGAATCAGTTGTTGCCGGAAGCGGAAAAGAACAACGTCAATATTGCGCTGGAAAACGTTTGGAATAAATTTCTGTTGTCGCCCATGGAAATGAAGATGTATGTCGATCAGTTCGACAGCAATAATATTGGGGTCTATTTCGATACGGGCAACTGCCTGATAAACGGTTATCCTCAACATTGGATCGAGATCCTTGGTTCCAGGATCAAAGCCGTACATATTAAGAATTTTAAGCGTTCTGACAGCGCTGGCGGACTGCATGGTTTCGGGGACGATCTGATGGCTGGAGATATTGATTTCGAAGCCGTAAAAAAGGCACTTGAAACATATTGTCCAGATGTTCCGCTGACGGCTGAAATGATTCCGTTCAGCCGTTTGCCGGATATGGTTCTGCCAGATATGGTGTTAGCTTGTGATACTGCCTCAAAATTACTGAAGATGTTTTAGGCTTGACACAAGATTTTATAACTGAAGTGCCTCTAATTTTACAATGGCGGTACTTCAGTTTCCTTTTGTGAATTTGTTGTTTATTTCTAGTTAACGTTACGTGCTGATTTAAAACAAAAAAACCGTCCGAACCGCAGGTGCGGCTGGGACGGTGAAAGTCGAAAACAATCTATTTCTTGCGCTTCATCGGAATATGGCAGCATTCGCCATGAACAGCATGAGCGGCTTCCATCATGGCTTCACCCAAGGTCGGGTGCGCATGGATAGCCTTGCCTAGCTCCTTGGCGGTAACTTCCATGTTCATGGCCGGAACCGCTTCCGAGATCAGGTCGGTGGCATGCGGGCCGACGATGTGAACGCCCAATACCTGGTCGGTATTTTTGTCGGCGATGATCTTAACGAAACCGGCGGTTTCATTAATTGCCATTGCCTTACCCAGCGCGGCAAACGGGAATTTTCCCACGGAGTAGTTGATCTCCTTATCCTTGCACTGCTCTTCGGTCAAACCGATAGTGCCGATTTCGGGACTGGTGAAGATACAGCCGGGAACTAAATCATAGCTGAAGTCGTTGCTGTTGCCGCAGATGTTTTCCACAGCACAGATACCCATTGCACTGGCCAGATGAGCCAGCCATATCTTACCGCCAATGTCACCGATGGCATAGATGCCCGGTACGTTGGTCTTGCATTTGGCATCAACCGGAACCCAGCCGCGCTCATCGGTTTTAACTCCGGCGGCGCCGAGGTTGAGTTCCTTGCTGACAGCTTTTCGGCCAATCGAAACCAATAGATATTCGGCGTTAAGCGTTTCACTGCCGACTTGGCCGCTGACGCCTTTGGCAGTTGCTTTGATGTCGCTCAATGGTGTACCGGTCAAAATTTTCACTCCGGCTTTTTCCATTTCCTTGGCCACGGTTTTGGCCACTTCGCGATCGAGGTTCGGCAGGATTGATGGAAGCATTTCCACCACGGTCACTTCGGTGCCGAGTTCCGCGAAAAGACAGGCAAATTCACACCCGATAACGCCACCGCCCAGAATGAGCAGGCTTTTCGGTACTTTTTCAATTGAAAGCAGTTCGGTCGAAGTAATGACACGCGGAGACTGCGGAATAAAACCCGGAACCAGAGATTCCGAACCGCTGGCGATGATAAAATTTTTGGCCTGAATTACCGCGCCGTTGTCGTTGCCTCCGTTGACGGCAACTGTTTTACGGTCGATAAATCCGGCAGCGCCATTGAACACGGTGACGCCGGCAGCTTTAAGCAGTCCACCGATACCACCGCGGAGTTTTTCGACGACATCGTCTTTGCGGACCATCATTTTTTTCCAGTTCGGCTTGATGTCGCCGGAAATTTCAACCCCGAAATCTGCCGCATGACGAGCGCTTTTCAGCACGTCTATCCCCGCGATGAGCGTTTTGGTGGGAATACAGCCGATATTGAGGCAGGTGCCGCCGAAATGATTTTTTTCAACCAGCGCGACGTTGAGCCCATGCTGTCCGGCGCGAATGGCCGCAACATAGCCGCCGGGTCCGGCTCCGATCACACAAAGATCAAATTCCTGTGCTTTCATAATTCTCCGAAAGTTTTAAATGATGTTGAAAGATAAAAAGAGCTTTGCCGGTATCCCGAGAAGAATACCGGCAAATGTTTTTTCGAACCCGCGCCATTAACATATTCCATGTAGTTTAAATTTCCAAATCTTTTTTTCAAAAAAACGCTCTTTTTGTATATAGTTTCGAAGAAATATAGTGTTTCAAAAAATCTCATGACGATAAATATCGAAATGTTCAACGTTTATGATAGTGAGTGTGCAGATATTTATGGGCTGTTTCGCTGAGAGGTTCACCCAAAAAATCTTTGTACAACTGAATTATAGCGGGATTCTCGTGAGATTTTCGTATTTTGCGCGTCTGATCAGTTGCATATAGGCCGTTTTGGCGTTTTTCCAGCAATTGCGGAGCATTGGAGATTGGCTGTCCCCCGCCTCCGATGCATCCACCGGGGCAGGCCATTATTTCAATAAAGTGATAATCATGTGCCTGTTGAAGCAGTTTACAGGCATGTTCAAGCCCATTGGCGACAGCAACCCGTACCGTAGAACCGTTTATTTCAATATCGGCGCACTTAACGCCTCGCAAGCCTCGCACATCATTAAATTCTAAAGATTTGAGTTCCATGCCGGTGATTTTTTCGTATGCGGTGCGCAAGGCTGCTTCCATAACACCCCCGCTGACACCGAATATGACTCCCGCTCCAGTTGAAATGCCGAACGGCGCATCATATTCTCCGTCCTCCATAGTCTTCAAATCAAGCCCCTGACACATTATCATACGGGCCAATTCTCGTGTTGTCAGAGAAAAATCTACATCGCATAAGCCGTCTTCATACATTTCCGGCCGGTCACATTCGAATTTTTTGGCGGTACAGGGCATGATCGAGACCGAAACAACATCCTCAGGTTTTCGCCCCATCTTGTGCGCAAAAAAACTTTTTGCCAAAGCTCCGAACATCTGCTGCGGAGATTTGCATGTGGAAAGATTATCCAAAAGCCCCGGATAGTTATGTTCCGCAAACTTTACCCAACCGGGACAGCATGACGTTATCAAGGGCAATTTTCCGCCTGACGTAAAACGCCTGATAAATTCGGCACTTTCCTCCATGATCGTCAGGTCGGCGGTGAAAACCGTATCAAAAACCCGGTCAAATCCCACCCGACGCAAAGCCGTAACCATTTTTTTCTCAACGTTTATACCGGGTTCCATGCCGAACTCATCTCCCAATGCCACCCTGACGGCCGGGGCGGTCTGGACCACCACAAGTTTTGAGGGATCGGCAATTGCCCCCAGTACCTGATTGATCTTGAGCACCTCCTGAATCGCCCCCGTCGGACAAGCCAGTAAGCACTGTCCGCAATTAACGCAGTCGACGTTGCCCAACCCCTTTTCTAAAAATGTCGTTACTTTGGTCGCTGGACCACGCCCGCTCATCGTCAGGATTCCGCCATGTTGGAGTTCTCTGCAAGCCCTTACGCACCGCCCGCAGGTGATACATCGCGCAGAGTCATGCTCAAGCGACGGTGAAGATTTATCAATATCATGTTTTTTGGGGATGAATTTATATTTCAATTCACCGATGCCGATCTCCTCCGCCAACTTACGCAGTTCACATTCTCGGTTGCGGCCACAGGTGAGGCAGTTAAGTTGGCAGTCAAACGGATGATATGCAATAATCAGTTCAAAGATATTCTTTCTGACTCTGCACAATTCGGAAGTATGGGTCTCGACCTCCATACCTTCCTCGACAGGAGTTGCACAGGAAATTACATATCCGGGCCTGCCCTTGACCTTCACGATACACAAACGGCAGCTGCCATATACACTCAAACCGCTCTTGCGGCACAATGCCGGGATTCGGCAATTTATGGAAGCTGCCGCTTCAAAAATAGTAGCGCCATCAGAAACGGTTACGTCCTGTCCGTTTATTTTCAGATTAACCATATCCGCCTCCGTTTCCGTTTACCACGTCAGATATCCGACTGAGGAAATCTCCTGGAAATTTATCAATCAAACTGCCGACCAAATTCCCACAGGCTTGCCCCAGCCCGCAACGCGCCGCTAAACAGGCTGTCCGGCCTACGTCTTTAATCAATTCAAGATAGTGTTTTTCACCTTTCCCTTGCCGGATTTGTTCCAGAAGATAGTGAATCTGGCGGTTTCCTTCTTTGCACGGAAAGCATATGCCACAAGTTTCTCTCATGAAAAAATCAGCCACATTACAGGCCACATCAACCGCATCAATTCCGTCGTCTGCTACAATCACTGCTCCAGATCCCAATGACGTTCCCACTGTTCTCAAACTATCATAATCCACTTTGACCTGTAGTTCATCCGCGGCAAGCACCTGGGTTGAAATCCCACCTGGAATGACAAATTTTACCTTGCCATCGCGCATTCCTCCGCCGAAACCTTCGATGATATCCTTAAACGATAATTTCCCCATTTCAATCTCGTAGACTCCGGGATTTTTCACTTTACCACTCAGGCTTATGAGTTTTGTGCCTCGGCTGCCGTTGACGCCAAGGGAAGCGAAATTTTTTCCGCCATCGCGGATAATAAGCGGTAAATTACTTAAAGTCTCAATATTATTAACGATTGTGGGCCTGTCCTTGAAACCTTTTTCCGCAGGGTAGGGTGGTTTTATACGGGAGTTTGGACGACGTCCCTCGATCGAGTTTATGAGGGACGTTTCATCGCCGCAGACATAGGCGCCACCACCGATAACCACCGTGATATCCAAACTCGGGTCAATCGCGCTTCGATACCATTCCAATTCGGCGGAATAATCATCAAGACAACGTCTGAAAGCCTCAATCGATTCCTGATATTCACCTCGAATATAAATGAATACATCTGAGGCTTTTAGCATGAAAGCTGAAATCAGCATCCCCTCCAGGAGCATGAACGCACCGTTTTCCATAATATAGCGGTCTTTAAATGTGCCCGGTTCTCCTTCATCCCCATTGCAGATGAGCACTGTGTTGTCTTTATCCCGCACGAAACGCCATTTTTTTGCGGTAAGAAACCCCGCGCCCCCGCGCCCCACCAGTTGAGATCTTTCGAGTTCCTCATGACAGGCGTTACGTCCGACTTCCACCGCCCTGCGTAAATTGCCGAATTCGGGACCCGGCCCGCCTTCAATAAATTTTTTTATGAAAAGATGTTCCTGCATATTCATCCCTCTCTACGGTAGACTTCCAGAATATCGACTGCTTTTCCCGGGGTTAGAGATCCATAAATCTTATCGTTGACACTCATCACCGGCCCATGGTCGCACTGTCCCAGGCACTCGACCGTTTCAAGCATAAAAACGCCATCGCATGACTCAACATAACGCTTTAACGCCTCAAGTACCGTTGCCCCCTCGTTGATGCTGCATGAAACCGACTTACAGACTCTGACAATATACTTAGGTACGGGATGGAGGTAAAAGCGGGAATAGAATGTGATGACTCCATATAATTCAGCACGGGGCATATCATATTCCTGTGAAATACGTTCAAGCTC
>QKAL01000207.1 GCA_003246475.1 Lentisphaerota bacterium | reverse complement strand
TTCACTGGTAAAACCAGTTGAAATGATGACTTTGACATCGGGCTTAATTTTTTTCATACCCTCCAGACACTCCTTGCCGCCAAGTTTCGGCATTATCATATCCAGAATTACCAAGTCTATTTCGTTACAGTTTCTCCTGAATATCTCGAGGCCGCTTTCACCATCACTGGCGGTCATGACCGTACACCCCATATCGCAGAGGATCGTTTTTGCCGTTTCCCGCATGTATTGTTCGTCATCAATTATCAGGATTTGTCCCGACAGTCTGGTAATTTCCTGAGAATCGTAAAGCTTGATTTGTTCACTATCCTCATTCGTAATGCAAGGGAAGTAAAGATGAAAAACAGTTCCTTGCCCGATAACGCTATTGACTTTTATAGCGCCAAGATGTTCTTTGATCGTACCATATACCGCAGACAAGCCGAGCCCGGTCCCCTCCCCCACCTGCTTGGTCGTGAAAAAAGGTTCGAATATCCGGGGCAGGTGTTCGGGCGGGATGCCGGTACCGGTATCAGAAAAAGTAACATGGATATAATTACCTGGCGTGATGTCAAGCATGGCATCACGATTGTATTCTCCAGAAAGATAAACATTTCGAGTAGAAATGGTTATGGTCCCGCCATCAGGCATTGCATCACGTGCGTTAAGTCCCAGATTGAGAAAAAGATTATCAAGTTGTGCCGGATCTCCGTTTATAGTCGAACAAGTTGCTTCCAGTGATAATGTGATTCCTATCTTTCGGTCGATACTACGTTCCAGGAGTTCTATCGCTGCATTAATCGACTTATGGAGGTTGTGCGGCAGTGACAGCAGTTTCCCTTTGCGGGCAAATGACAGCAGTTTATTGGTCAGATCGGCGGAACGACGGCATGATCCCGTAATGATGTCCAGTAATTTAAGCACTCCGGGATCGGACACGTCTATCTTGCGCCTTAACATGTCGGATGCCGCCATGATGCCGGTGAGCATATTGTTAAAGTCGTGAGCAACCCCGCCTGCCAATTGCCCGATGGACTCCATCTTCTGCGCCTGGAATAGTTGCTCTTCAAGCTTATGTTCCAGCGTTATATCCCGAAACACCATGACGACTCCGGCTATCTTATTACCCCGGTTGAGGATCGGAGCGGCACTGTCAGCTATCTGATATTCCTTGCCGTTGCGTGAAATCAGGATTGTATTACCTTCCAGTCCAATTACTTGTCCCGATGAGAGTACTTTTTCTATTGGCGGAGGAAGTGGGCGCCTGGTTCCTGATTTTATCAGTTTCAACACATCATCGATCTTTCTGCCGACAGCTTCCGATGGAGGCCAGCCGGTAAGATTTGAGGCAACATTGTTAATCCGGGTGACAACGCACTGGCAATCCGTGGCAATGACGGCGTCGCCAATCGAGTTGAGCGTAATACGCAGATTTTCCTCACTCTGGCGGAGCGCCTCAAGATGCTGTTCCAGCTCCCTGATCTTCTGTTGCAAAGCTGGATAATATGATTTTCGGACCGAACCTTCTCCCAATCCAAGTATCTTACGCCTTAATTCGTTAAAATCGTTTGGCGCGTTTTCCTCCTCGGGATTAGATGGATTCTTCATATATTACCTCAAGATCGCGTTGATTGGCCGGGCGGGGATTGGTTAGCAGACAGGGATCTTTGACTGCTTTGGCTGCCAGCTCGGGTACATCGCAGCTTCTAACTCCAAGTCCGCCTAGTACAGGGGGGATACCGCAGTCTTTGCGCAGCCGATTTATTGCCGCCGGAATGATCTTACACAATTCTCCATTTGACATCTGGGTCGATTCTAAACCAATACTCTGTGCGATACTGCCGAATTCCGGTATTACCTGAGGCGCGTTAAAACGAAGTACGTGGCTGAGCAAAATGGCATTGCATTCACCATGAGGAAGATCCAGATATCCCCCCAGACTGTGAGCCATGGCATGAACCGCCCCCAGACTGGCGTTGGAAAACGCCATTCCCGCCTCTAATGACGCCAATGTCATATTGCTTCTGGCATGGATATTGGTGGGCTCTCTGACTGCAGTAAGTAAATTGGCATGGATTAATTCAATGGCATGAGAGGCATGCAGATTAGTTATATCTGAATTGGCATTGGAACATAACGCTTCAATTGCATGGGTTAGAGCATCCATACCGGTACAGGCGGTCAAGAACGGATCCATGCTGACGGTGGTTTCCGGGTCGATCAAAGCCACATCCGGCACAACCATTTTAGAAATTATGGCGATTTTATTGCGATTTTCCGTATCCAAGATGATCGCGAACTGAGAGACATCCGCGGCGGTCCCGGCGGTTGTGGGGATGCAGATGATCGGAGGACCAGGGTTAACTATCGTATCCACCCCTTCGTATTCCAGGATGTCGCCGCAATTGCCTATAATAATACCGATACCTTTGGCACAATCAATCGGACTGCCACCGCCGATAACAATAATACCGTCGCAGTCGGCATTGCGATATATCTCCGCCCCATCCATAATTTCGTGGTCGCGTGGATTTGGACTGACTCCGGTACATGTTGTATACTCTATGTTATATTTGTTCAGGGAGCCAATAACACTATCAAGGAGTCCGGTAGCGGCAACCCCCGGATCACTGACCAGCAGCGTATGCCGCATCCCCAGATTGTTGGCATACTTACCCGCCTGCATTCTGGCACCAACCCCAAAAACAAACTCCGGAACAACGAATTTTCTTAATTCCGTAATTGAGCTCATTATCTTATCCCCCCTCAGGCAATGAAAACGTCTCTAGTAAATATTCTAACTGCGTAAAGGATTAAGGGCAATATCACTGTCTGTTTTTTTCACAACAAATTTAATCAGTAGTGACAATGTGATAACAGAATTATGAGCTACGGATGGTCGTATAATATGATAACGGCCGGGCGATGTTGTCGGGATTCAACTCTTGGAATGCATGATGATTTTTTAAAAAAATCAGGATTTTCAGCAGGGAAAATGAAGCTAAACGATTAGTGTTTTTTTTGAACAAGACCGGTAAAAAACACCCGGGCCATTCCTATCGACATGGCCCAGACAAATAGCTCAAAGTTACGTCATTTAAAAAGTGTTTTCACGGATCTCGTCCCCTCTTGGTCAGTTTCCCGCAACCGTTATCGATGCAGTAGTGTAGTACCAGGCCGGTTCCGTTGTCGAGGGAAATGTCACGGTATATGAAGAACCGCTTCCCGAGGGGTTTAAGGCATAGCTTGTACCTGAGCTAATCTCCAATGCTGTCCAGGTGATGTTTCCCGATTTGAAATAACCGCGGAACCATCCCTTTCCAACGTAAGTACCGCCATCGTTACCACATAAAACAACATCAACGTAGCCGGTTCCGGAAAACGCGCCGATCGTATCGGAGACGAGATCGGTGAGGTTTAGAACAAGCCCCGTACTGTAGTTGTTGTTGCCGTCAGGATAGGAACTGTTAAGAATCACCTGCTGTGGATTTATCATGACCTGTGACGTCGAGATGACAGGTGCATTAACATTGGTAAGCCTGACCGTTTGCGTTGAGCCGGTTTCCATTTTTACTTCGACGTCTCGTGCCCTGATCTGCTTATAAAGGCCATCGGTTGTTCCATCCTCACGCTGTATCAACGCCCTGTTGACAGGTGCAGTGGTATCGGTAAAAAATG
>QKAL01000024.1 GCA_003246475.1 Lentisphaerota bacterium | reverse complement strand
ATTCTTCAGTGACCGCGATATTGTCGCTACTGATAAATTCAGCGTTGATGCTATTTGTCGTTGATTGATTGCCATTATTATTACGCTTGTTTAATCATTTGCATAAATGTTTAAATAATTCTAATTAAATTATAAAACATCGGACGAAAAATGCAATACCCTGATATGAGAAACATGATAAAAAACAAATAAATGGCAAGCGGACGAGGTAATATATTTGTTGACAGGCGGAAGGAACACTATCCCATTGTCGGGCAAGGTTATTCCCAATACCAACTATATATATAATCGGCAGGACGTTTTAAACCATCAGGCGAAGGGGGAAATGTGTTTCATCGCAACCGGAATCAGATCGATGAGGTCCTCCGGGCGCAGACCCCGCATGCCGTATGGGCTCAGTTCTCCGGCGAGGCCGTGGATGTAGACCGCTGTTTCCGCCGCCTCAAATGGGTCGAATCCCTGTGCCGCGAACGTGTCGATCATGCCACTGAGCGAATCCCCGGTCCCGGCTTTTGCCAGAGCCGGTGTTCCGGTGGAGTTGATCGACAATCTGCCGTCGGGAGAGCAGACGATGGTCCGGTGCCCTTTCAAGACTATGGTTGAATCGGTGGCGTCGGCCAAAGCTCTAGCCTGGTTCGTCCGGTCCTGATCTTGGTATTCGTCAAGTGAAAAGGCAGACAACAGCCGTTTCATTTCGCCGGGATGTGGAGTGAGGATGTTGGAATCTTTTCCTAGATATAACTCCGGGACTTCCGCAATCATATTGAGTGCGTCGGCGTCGAACACAATCGGCAGCTTGCAGGTGGAGATGTAGTTCATGAACTTGACCAGACTGCGGGCATTGCCCAGTCCCGGCCCGATAACCATAGCGTCGCTCCGGTTCAGCAGTTCACCCATCGCGGGGATCGATTCATCGCTGAACGAGCCCATTTTGTCGTCGGCGAGGCGGTTCAATACCAGTGACGGCCAGGGTGCGACGTGGATGTCGACCGATCGGGGCAGGGCCAGTCGGATATATCCGGCGCCGGTTCGCGCCGCCGCTGCCGCGCAGAGGAATGGCGCACCGCAATATTTGCCGCTTCCTCCGGCGATAAGCAGGCGGCCGCGACTGTTCTTGTGGACTTGCGGGGCGATGCGGCCCAAGCGAGGTGCGATGTCGGCATTGAAAGGCATATCAACGTCATCCAGATCTTTGGCGGTCAGATCCGGGAGTATGCCGATGTCGACCAGGCGCAGTATGCCGCATAGTTCCGGCCCTGCGCCGATGGTCAATCCGGTTTTGGGCAGCCCGATTATAACTGTCATGTCGGCTTTGATCGCGGCGGAGGCAACGGACCCGTCGTCCCCGTTCAGGCCGGAAGGAATATCCAGGCTGATGACAGGCAGGCAGGTCTGGTTGACGACTGGAATCCACTGGTCGTATGGTGGTTTGAGTTTTCCGTTGATGCCGGTTCCCAGCATGCCGTCGATGATGATGTCGCCGGGATGAAAATCCGCGGGGGCGAGCTGCTTCTTGACGATGACTTCAATGCCGTCGGGCAGTTTTCCGGCGTTACGGTCGGCATCGCCCTGGAGGGATGATAGTTCGCATACGGAATAAACGGTGATCTTGTGGGGAGTCATCTGCCGGAGCAGTCGGGCGCACACGTAAGCGTCGCCGCCGTTGTTGCCCTTGCCGGCGAGGAGTACAAAACGCCTTACCTGTACCGGGTCAAGGCGGCTGATAAAATCGAGGATATGGGTGGCGGCGCCGCTTCCTGCGCGTTCCATCAGGATGGAGCCCGGAGTTCCTGCGGCGATGGTTCTCAGGTCGAGATCCCGCATTTGTGAAGCTGTGACAATTTTCATGGCGCCCCCTTTCAGCGTAAGTTTGTTCGTAATGATTGATAACATAATTATCTTATATTATGATGGGCGATATTTCTATGGCGCGAGTGGCGGTAATGCTAAAAAAGTCATTATTATTGCGGTTGATAATGGTGGTAGTGAAGAAAAAAACATGGAAATTTTATATTATTCTCTGAATGTATAGAGTATTATTTATTGAAAATTTCAGATTGTGATTATATTTTAACTCATAAGCCCGGTGTTGGCGGTATGATGCTGTCCCGGCATTGGGATAGGCAGTTACATAATAATATTCTGGAAGGAGTCTGGGAAAAAATGGATTATGAGACCCCTTGTATTGAGTCCGTGATTGAAACGTTCAGTTCGATGTGTGGTGTAGAGCCGGAGCTGAGTGGCAAACCTGAAATCATTCCGACTCCGAAGACTTTTCGGAGCGACGATGTTTTGGGGATCATCGGTTTGACCGGAGCCTGTAAAGGCGATATCATGATCTCAATGAAGTCCGAAATCGCTCAAAAACTCATCGGCGCGTTTATTATGGAAGAGATTAATGAGATCAATGACGACCTGATGGACGGGTTCGGAGAGATCCTCAATATTATTGCCGGGGCTTTTGCCGCCAAGGTTGAGGAAAAGAAATTCCAGCTGGCTTTGCCTACTGTTATGGCCGGACAGCATCAGACCCATATCCGTGAAGGGATAAGATTTATCTCCATTCCGATGGTTTTTCCGGATTGGGGCGAATTTAAAGCTATGATTCTGATGGAGGAAGCATGAGAATTTTATTGGTCGACGATTCCGCTACCATGCGGAAAATACAGCGGCGGCTCCTGACCGAAATGGGCTACAGCGATATTCTGGAAGCCAATAACGGCAAAGAAGCCATGAAAGTGCTTTCCGATTTTAATTATGAAGTTAATCTGGTTCTTTGCGACATGAATATGCCGGAGATGAATGGGATTGAGACTTTGGTTGCCATTCGTGCCATTACCAAGACGATTCCGGTGGTCATGTGCACCTCGGTGGCTGAAAAGAGCGCGGTGATGGAGGCAATCAAAAACGGTGCCAATAATTACTTGGTGAAGCCTTTCGCTCAGGATGCGTTCGTGGCCAAAGTCAAACCGTTTCTGGGTTGATTTCTGGTGAGATTTTTTATGAAGAAAAAGGGATTGTCATAGGTGTATGGCAGTCCTTTTTTTATTTGTAATGCTTTGATTAATAGTTTTTTGTGATTGGGGAGCCGGGTCGAGAAGTGCTTTTGTCGCATAATGAATTTGCATTTTTCCCGACAGTCATGTAGATTATGAACTTTGTATCCGGATGGCAGCCGTTGACAACGGTTGAAGTTGCTTATGGCAAGAAAGACAATAAAGCGATTTAAGGGTTTTTTATCAATGATGAAACCGGTGTTTGTATTTTCCGGCCAGGGGGCTCAGTCGGTCGGAATGGGAAAAGATATTTGTGATGCCAGTCGGGCTGCTGCCGCTGTATTTGAGCTGGCGGACAAAACAATGGATTGGTCTGTAAGCGATGTCTGCTTTAACGGCCCGGAGGACAAGCTCAAGGAGAGCCGTTTCTGTCAGCCGGCGATTTATACCATGAGTTGTGCTTGCCTGGCGGCATTCCGGGAGAAATTTCCGGCAATAAGTCCGGTCGGCTGTGCCGGGCTGAGCCTTGGCGAGTTCGCTGCACTGCAGGCTTCCGGAGTGTTTGACTTTGTCGATGGCCTGAAGCTGGTTGCCCGTCGGGGCGAGTTGATGGATCAGGCTTGTCGTGAGACGGTAGGCGGAATGGCCAGCGTGCTCGGGGGTGATCTTGATATCATTCGTGCCGTGTGCCTGGAATGTGATATTGATGTGGCAAACTACAACTGTCCCGGTCAGGTGGTGATCAGCGGTGAAGCCATAAAGGTGGAACACGCTGTGTCGCTGTTGAAGGATCGCGGTTTGCGTAAGGTTATTCCGCTTAAGGTTGCCGGAGCATATCATTCGCGGCTGATGGCCTGGGCCGGAAGCCAGCTTGGTCCGGTACTGGATGCGACTGTCATGGTCGATCCTCAGTTGCCGCTGGCGCAGAACTTTACCGGTGCGGTGACAACCGGAGGAGTTGCTGAGATCCGCCGCAATCTGGTAAGCCAGGTGGCCGGAAGCGTTCGCTGGGATGACTGTGTCCGTACGCTGATCGCTCAGGGAGGGGATGCCGTTATCGAGTTTGGTCCGGGTAATGTATTGACCGGGCTTATGAAGCGTATCGACGCGAATGTTCCGGCATTCAATATTGGGACGGCTGAGCAGTTGGCGGCGTTCAGTGTTTGATTTTATTAAGTAACAGTTTAAAATTAGCTGATATCATAACTCTAACTGGAAGGATATTGTTATGGGGTGTGCAAAGAGATTGGAAGGGAAAGTGGCCCTGGTGACCGGGGGTGCTCGCGGAATCGGTAAGGCGATCTGCGAACGTCTCGCGGAAGAAGGCGCCAAGCTGGCGATCGTTGACATCATGCTTGAAGTTGCGCAGCAGACCGCTGAAGAGTTCAAGGCTAAAGGTGTTGAAGCTCAAGCCTATGCGGCAAATGTTGCCAAATTGGCGGATGCCGAGGCTACGGTCAAGGCAGTGGTGGATCATTTCGGTTCGATCGATATTCTGGTTAACAACGCCGGGGTTACCCGCGATAACCTGATGATGCGGATGACGGAAGAGGAGTGGGATCTGGTTATGAATGTCAACCTTAAGGGGACGTTCAACTTCACCAAGGCTTCGATCCGTCCGATGATGAAGAATAAATATGGTAAGATTGTCAATGTTGCTTCGGTTGTCGGTCGCATGGGCAATGCCGGCCAGGCCAACTATTCGGCTTCCAAAGCCGGGGTTATCGGTCTGACCAAAACAACGGCAAAGGAATTTGCTTCCCGTAATATCGGTTGCAATGCTGTTGCGCCGGGTTATATTATGACGGATATGACCAAGGCGTTGTCGGAAGCCGCCACGGACGCGTTCCTGACGGTTGTGCCGATGAAGCGCTCGGGTTCTCCGGCGGATGTGGCCAATGTGGTTTACTTCCTCTGCAGCCCCGATTCTGATTACGTAACCGGTCAGGTTATCAATATCGACGGGGGATTGTTGATGTAATTTGCAAAAAATTATGTCAATAATGCATTTTTAATTTGATTTTTTTAAGATTTAGTCGCATTGTATGACAGTTGATAAAACTGGAAAATAAAAATTAACAAAACAGGAGCATATATAATGTCTTCAATCGCAGATAAAGTTAAGGCCATCGTAGTAGAGCAGTTGGGTGTTTCTGAGGATCAGGTAGTTCCGGAAGCTAAATTTATCGAAGATCTCGGCGCTGACTCTCTCGACCAGGTTGAACTGGTTATGGCGCTGGAAGAAGAATTCGGTTCTGATATTCCTGACGAAGATGCAGAAAAGCTCACCGCCGTCGGTGATGCCATCAAGTACATTGAATCTAAGCAGGCATAATTTCTCTACTTGATTTTGCGGATGGGTCATTTCACCGATGGAGTGACCCATCTTTTTTATTAACCCGAAATGAGGTTATAAATGACTGAAAGACGCGTAGTTATAACCGGAACTGGTGTGATTTCATGTGTCGGCAATAATGTCGCCGATTTCTGGAGCGCTTTGGTTAACGGCCGTTGCGGTCTGAGCCGGATTACCCGCTTTGACGCCTCGGAATACCGTACCCAGATTGGTGGAGAGGTAAAAGATTTTGATGTGGAAAAATACATGTCCAGAAAAGAAGCCAAACGTCTGGACCTCTTTACTCAATATGCCGTAGCGGCAGCCGACGAAGCCATGAGTCAGGCTGGGTTGTCAAACAACGTGGAAGATGTGATGGACCCTGCTCGTATAGGTGTAGTTCTCAGCAGTGGGATCGGTGGCCTGGGAACCCTGACCGAAGAGATCCAGACTATGGTTGATAAAGGTCCTTCGCGCATATCCCCGCTGCTTATCCCGATGATGATTATCGATATCAACTCCGGGAACCTGGCTATGCGTTATAATGCTCAGGGCCCGAACATGGGTATTGTTACTGCCTGTGCGACTGCTTGCCATTCGATTGGCGAATCCTACTGGATGATCAAACGCGGTGACGCTGATGTGATGTTGACTGGCGGCTCCGAAGCTTCCATTACTCAGATCGGCATGGCCGGGTTCTGTTCCATGAAAGCGATGAGTACCCGGAACGACGATCCGCTACACGCCAGCCGTCCCTTTGACGCGGGCCGTGATGGTTTTGTCATGTCTGAAGGTGCAGGTGCATTGGTCATCGAAGAACTTGAACACGCGAAAAAGCGCGGCGCCAACATCATTGCCGAAATCGTCGGCTACGGTTGTACTGGTGACGCATATCATATTACTTCCCCGCATCCGGAAGGCAAAGGTATGGCCCGCGCCATTACCAATGCCATGAAGCATGCCGGAATCGATGGTTCGGAAATCGACTATATTAATGCCCATGGAACCAGTACTGAACTTAACGACAAGTTCGAAACCATGGCTATTAAGTTGGCTCTCGGCGAGGACAACGCGAGAAAGACCTTTATCAGCAGTACCAAAGGGGTTACGGGACACGGCCTCGGCGCGGCTGGCGCTTTTGAGACGATTGCCTGCGCTATGGCGTTGAAGTATGGGGTTGTTCCGCCTACGATCAATTATGAGACTCCCGATCCGGATTGCGATCTTGACTATGTACCTAACGTGGCCCGTGAAAAGCGGATTCGTTATGCGATCAACGGTAATCTCGGTTTTGGCGGTCATAACGGGGCATTGATCCTGAAACATTTCCAAGGCTGATATAACGTAAAGGAATACGAACATGAGAAAAGTCTGGTTGGCGGTATTGGGTCTTGCGGTAATCGGTTACGGTTGCGGTCCCCAATTAGCTCAAAGTCCTTATGGGCAAAAGGAAACGCAATGGGAAGGCTATGTTAAGAAGTCATACCCGAGCTGGGCCCCGGCGAAGACTATTCCTCCGGTGGAACAGCAGGGGTCTGAAGTTGACGAGTCGACTTCCCAGAATCAGCCGGCGGGTTCTTCTGCTGCGCCTGGGAATACTATTCCGGAAATTGTCTCTTTTGAGAAACAGCCGGAACCCAATCTGTTGCCGTTGCAGCCTTTGACTGAATTGCCGGATAACGATATTACGGCGCCGGTCAAAGCGGAGCCCAAGTCCTACACGGTCAAGAAAGGCGACACGCTGGGTGGCATTGCCAAGTCTTTTTATGGAAGTGCAACCAAGTGGCGGATTATCCGGGATGCCAACAAAGATAAGATTTCAGATCCCAACAAACTCAAGGTCGGGACTGTTCTTACTGTGCCGGCGCTCTGATTTTAATCTCCGCCAATGATTGAAGAAGAAAAAATATATCTGGAAAACGGCGTTACCCTTAATGGTGTTTTTGCCGGGAATATCACCAGAAATCTGAAAACGGTCGAAACGCTGTGCTCTGTACGGCTGGTCGCCCGCGACCCATGGGTTAAGGTTTCTGCTGACTCCCGCGAATGCCTGGATAACGCCTTAAAATTTTTTCAGGAACTTATCCGGGTCTATAACTTACGGGAAAAGTTTCTGGAGCAACATGATTTTGAACATGTTGTGGCGATGTTCCGCAAGGACAGCGGCCATGACCTGCAGCGCCTCTATTCCAACCGGATTAAAGTCAGTCCGCGTAAGCGGGATGTGATTCCCCGTTCCCGGGCTCAACTTGAATATCTGGAAAACATCCGCAACAAAGACATTGTGTTCGGGGTGGGACCGGCAGGGACCGGGAAGACATATCTTGCCATGGCGATGGCGGTCTCCGAATTGCTTCAAGGGAACTACAGCCGGATTATCCTGACCCGTCCGGCACGCGAAGCCGGAGAAGCATTGGGATTTCTCCCCGGAAATCTGGAAGAGAAGATCATGCCGTATCTGCGACCGCTTTATGATGCGTTGTATGATATGTTGGAATTTGATGAAGCGGCGCAATTGATTGCCAAGAATGTGATCGAAGTGGCGCCACTGGCTTTTATGCGCGGCCGTACGTTGAACAATGCCTTTGTAATTCTTGATGAAGCGCAGAATACTACCCCCGATCAGATGTTGATGTTTCTCACCCGTCTGGGGTTTGATTCTCAATGTGTAATTACCGGGGATCCGACTCAGACCGACTTGCCGCCCAATCAGACGTCCGGACTTGTCGAGGCCAGAGAGGTACTGAAGCATATCAAGGAGATCGGATTCATTACTTTCTCCAAAAAGGACGTGGTTCGCCACGGACTGGTGGAAAAGATTATCAGCGCATATGAGGCGCACGGGGAGGCCAGACGTTCATGATCTCGTTTTTGCGTTCGTTTATTTCTCGGAAGCGCAGCCAGCGCATGCTGGGGCGGAAAGGTTACATCGGGTCACGTAAGCGGCTTACCTCCGACGATACGTTGGCGACCGTGGCGGAAAAGTCGATCTTTCTGGCCGTGGTGATGCTTATTGCCGTGTGGTGTGTCTGCGTGGCGATTCTTACTTTGCGAAAAGATGATATCGAAGAGATTACGCTGGTGGAAAATCAGCAGGCCCCGACGACGGTTTTTGCTGACGTAGATTTTGCTTTTGAGGATGTGGCGGCCACCGAGGCATTGCGGCGGGAAGCCCGTGACAGGGCTCCTTTATTCTACAAGGTATCGAGTTATCGCGTGACCCACAGCCTGGAACTTGCCGACCGGATTTTGAATGTACTTGAAAAACGCTATCGGGCAACCCGGAGCGGAAAGCCGTTGCCTTTGGAGGAGAAGGGCGTAGCCGAGGAGATTCTTAACAAGATTCCACCCGGAGGGACGGCGGCATTATATCATTTGGTTGAAAGTCCGGAACAGAAAGAAAAATATCTTCAGTCGCTTTCCATCGTCCTGGAAAACGGCATAATGGGGCAAAGCGATAAGGACAGCAAGAAAGTCGGGCAGTCAATCCGGATTATTGATGCCAAAAACCGGCGCCTGCAGCCGCGTTCTCTGGTTGACATGACGACTCCGGATGTGGCAGCTCTGCAGTTATCCGAGGGGGTTTTGAAGTATTACTCCGGCAGTGACCGAAAAGATTTTATTGATGCGTTGAATTCTCTGAGCCTGGCGATTATCGGTGATGAAGGCGATTTGACTTTTGCGCAGAAGCAGACCGAGGAGTCACAGGACGAGGAAGCGGCAAAAGTTCCTGCTGTTAGTTTGCGTTTTACTAAAGAACAGCCTATTATCCGTCGTGGAGAAAAGGTGACGGCGCGGACTCTTGAAATCCTGAAGCAGCACCGACAGATGGTTAAGGAGCTGCACCAGAGTTTGGATATTTGGGCGAGGTTTCCGCGCATGGCGGTAATCTGTCTTCTACTGATGGGAATTACTGCGATCTATATCTATCACATTCACCCAGAGGTGGCACGCAGCAATCAGAAGATCTGGGTGATTGGAACGACGGTCATGATCGCGGTGATGTGCAATTATGGTGCGCTGGCGGTATTCGATGCCCTGAGTCCGGCATTGAGTCTGGCGCCGCGCTGGAGTAAGGATGTATTGCCTTTGGCACTGGCATCCGTGTTGTTATCGGTGACGATCGGGTTAAGGGTTGCGGTATATGCCGGTTTTTTTGTTGCGGTAATCGCGGCATTGATGCTGGGCGATTCGTTCGAACTGGTCCTGAAAGGAATGATCGTCAGTGCCATCGCCGGGTTTTCCGTGCGCTATTCGACCAATTACAAGTCATTTTTCTTTCGTACTTTTCTGACGGTTTTCATTTGTTGGATGCTGCTGGACAACCAATTATATATGAAATTGAGTTTTTCTTCGGCTTACACTCCAATTTATGCCGGGGTAAATGCCATTGTCACGGCGATTGCGGCGCTGCTGTTGCTGTTCCTGCTGGAGTTTACGTTCAATGTCAGCACTAATATGGCACTGCTGGTGCTTTGCGACTATAATCATCCGTTGTTGAAGCAGTTGCAGCTGCAGGCTCCCGGTACTTTTCACCACAGTCTGATGGTGGCGACGCTGGCGGAGCAGGGGGCGGTGGCCATCGGCGCCAACCCGATCAAGGCCCGTGTGGGAGCGCTGTTCCATGACATCGGCAAGCTGGTTAAGCCGGAATACTTTACTGAAAATACCGCCGGAAATGACAAGCACCGGGAGCTCCATCCCCGGATGAGCAGCCTGATTATCCTTAACCACGTCAAAGAAGGCGTGGATATGGCCATTAAATTCAAACTGAAGAAGATAATTCGTGATACCATCGAGCAACATCACGGAACAGATATTGTGTTTTATTTTTACAAACGGGCGTTGGAGGAATCGCCGGATATGCCCGTAATGGAAGGGGAATACCGCTATCATGGTCCTTTGCCGCACGAAAAGGAAGTGGTGATCGTCAGTCTGGCTGACGCCTGTGAAGCGGCTTCGCGTTCTCTGCAAAAGCCGACGCCGGCCAAGATAGAGGCTCTGGTCTGGGAGTTGATCCGGAAGCGGATCCGCGACCGGCAGTTGGATGACGCGGACATGACAATCGGTGAACTTGCAAAGGTCCGGGACAGTTTTGTCAAGACATTGACGACAATGCTGCATGGACGAATCGCATATCCTAAGGATGAAAGTGATAATGAAGACGACTTATTCATGGCGAGCAAAAAGATTTCTGCCGCCGAACCGCCGACTGATAAGAAAGATGATACAACGGGCAGCTGAGGCTGCCGGATTGGATCTGTTACCCGATCAAAGCGTGGCCATTTCCTTTGTCGAAGACCGTGAGATGGCGGCGATCAATCAGGACTGCCTGGATCATGAAGGTACAACTGATGTGATTACGTTTGCCTACCTTGAGGACGAGTTGTTGCCGGATGATACCGCAATAGAGTTGATTATCTGTGTGGATTTTGCCTGGCGCGAAGGGGAGCGGCGAAAAAAATCGTTTTATTCGCGTGAACTGGCGTTGTATATTGTCCACGGACTGTTGCACTCCGCGGGGGAAGATGATCTTTCGCCCGGACCGCGGCGACGGATGAGGCGACGGGAGCGTGAGGTCATGGCGGTTTTGTCGCAGGAGATTGATTTTGATGCGGTTTTTCCCGGTGTCAAACCGGAAACCATTGTACTTGGCAAAGGTGACGACGAATAAATGGATATTGAACTTTTTTTCGTGGCATATCTTCTTTTTATCTGGTGTCTTGCCGGTTGGGAGGCGCTCTTGCAGCTCAGCGGCGGCCGGGTGCGTCAGATGGAATCGGACAATCGTGAGCTGGCGCGAAAGGCAGAGAACTGGGTTGAACATCAGGATGATTATGATGTGATCTTCCGGATTGTCAGCGTTCTGCTGGCTGCGGCGATGACGGTTATGCTGGCCGAACATTGCCGTGATCTCAGTCTAATGGGTGGTCGTGTCCTGCCGTTGATTGGAATTTGCATGGGAATTGTGCTGGGGTGTGTGGCTTTTGCAGAAGTCCTGGTACGGATGATCAATTATCGTTTTTACATGATTATTCTGCGGCTTTCGATGCCGGTTATTCAGTTGCTGCGTTTTACCCTGCTGGTGCCGGTAATGTTGTTGCTGCAGCTGGTGTCGCACGACCTGCGAAACCGTCCAGGGCGGGAAAACCCTGTGACCTCGCGACCATCGGCGGAGGATGAGATCCTTTCCCTGGTGGAAAAAGAGGAAGAAGATGGCGCTTCAGTCGATCTGGAGGCGGATGAACGGCGGATGATAAAAGGTATTTTCGATCTCGATAACATGCTGGTCAGGGAGATCATGACCCCGCGTGTTGACTTGCAGACCCTGCCGTTGACTGCGAGCGTTCATGAAGCTCGTGCCAAGTTTATTTCCAGCGGACACAGCCGAATTCCGGTATATAAAGATACGATTGATGAGGTTGCCGGTATCATCTATGCCAAGGATTTTCTTGATGAGGCAAGGTGTGCGGGTGAACCGTTGTTATCCTTATTTCTGCACAAGGCGGTATTTGTTCCGGAAACCAAGAATGTAGGCGATCTGCTGGAGGAATTGAAGCGAACCAGCAATCATCTGGCGGTTGTCATCGATGAATACGGCGGTCTTTCGGGCATTGTTACACTGGAGGATATTATTGAGGAGATTGTCGGCGAGATCAGTGATGAATACGATACCCCTGAAGATGTGGAAGGTGTGCCGGAGGTTCAGGCTGACGGGTCGATCGACTTTGATGCCCGTTATCTGCTCAGCGACCTGACCGAGAAATTTGATGTGCGTCTGCCGGACAGCGATGTTGACACCTTGGGAGGCTATGTCTGCGGTGAGCTCGGGAGAATTCCCGAGACCGGCGAAGTGATTACGCTCAATGATAATTTACGTATCAAGGTTCTCAAGGCCGACAACCGGAAAATATTGAGTTTGAATGTGATGATTCTTGATCGCGAGGAAGAATAGGACGCTGTCAGGTTTCGATCAGCTTGAGGTAAACTTTCTCTGCTTCTGCCGAAAAAACCACAAAGATGGTCTTTACCGGGAACGCCTCCGGCCAGCTAACGACGGTGTCATACGCTATTTTCGCCGCGGATTCGAGTGGAAACCCGTATACTCCGGTGCTGATGCCGGGAAACGCGATAGTTTGCAGTTGGTAATCCGTTGCAAGGCGCAACGCGTTGACATAACAGTTTCGCAGTAACTCCGGTTCATTGCGTCTGCCGCCGTGCCATACCGGGCCCGGGGTGTGGATGACATATTTAGCGGGGAGGCGGAAGCCCGGCGTGATAACTGCTTCACCGGTGGCGCAGCCGTTGAATTTCCGGCATGCTTCGAGAAGTTCTCGGCCGGCGGCGCGGTGAATGGCCCCGTCAACGCCGCCGCCGCCCAGCAGTGAGCAGTTAGCAGCATTGACTATGGCATCTACATCCAGAGTGGTGATGTCGCCGTGAAATATTTCCAGCCGCATCTATTTCTTTTCCGGACCAACTTTGTGTTCGGAAGGTTTTTCCGGTTGCGCGTCGATATTTTTAAGATACCATGGAATCGGAAGTTCGAATTCCTGAGCCGGGATGTCGACGTTGAGTTTGAACTCCAGCGTACGATACTGTGACTTTACGCCGTTGGTTTCGACGGTTATGGTTTCCGGCATCATGACCCCCTGATAGAGGGCATATTCGTTGATGTAAGAACTGTAGTTGATGGTTTCGCCATTGTCTTCACCGGTCATCTGCAATTCAACTTTTTTCGTCAGGTAACTGTTCTTGTTGATGAATACGGTCAGCGTTATGGACTCCATCTGCTCGGACGTACAGATAAGTTTATAGTATTCCGTGGTTCCGGAAATGGTCTGTGACAGTTTGATATTTGGAAACACGTCCGCATAAGAGTATGCCGGATTGCCGATCTTGTCGAGGATCTTGAAAAGATCCAGCCCGCTGCCCGTTATGGGTTGGCTTTTGCCGCTGGCGGTATCGATTACCCATGCCTTCTGACCGTTGAACAGAGTGGTCTGATATGGTTCGCCGCTTTTAAAGACGGTGGTCTTGGTGAAATAGGGTTTTTTCTGGAAGATCACTTCAACCTGGTACTGCTGATTGCGGGAGTTTTCGTCCGCGTTAAGCAATTGCTGCCGCAATACATAGGATGTGGCAGCGGGACACAGTCCCTGGGGGTCGGATGCCTTGCGCATTTTGGCAAAAAGTTCTGCCAGCGTGATATCGCAAGGTGGTTCTTCTTCCACGAGCATCGTGCACCCGCACATAACAGATAACATGGCCACGACCGGCAATAAAACGGCATATCTCATTATAATAAATCCTCAGTAACATTATTTTCGGTGTTTGTTTACATTACACCGGAGATACTAAAAAAACAAACGCGGAAAACATCTTCCGCGTATGGTTGTCAGGCATAGAGCCAAGCTATGACAACGGCGTGGTCGCGCGGCTATTCCCTGACGCACTGGAAGTTTTTATCGTAATAATCCGGAGTCCAGAATTTTACTGCCCGGATTTCGGAAAACTTAATCAGTACACAACAGGAGTGCGCCTTGTTCTTTTTTTGAATACAATATTCGAGTTTTAACAGTTCGTCATCAGCCTCGATGATAACGCCGCCGGCATGATCGTCATCGCTGCATCCCCGGAAATAGACTTCAACGCCGCGTCCTACATTGGTCTTGAATATTTCGTGTAATTTCTGCATGATCCCCCCGCGTTTATGGTGTTTATAATAACGCCCCAATCATTTAAAGTCAATAACCGGCCAACTATGTCTTTGGGCAAGCTGTCGTAATTCCGGAACCGGATTGACGGCGGTGGGAAAGCCGACGGCTTCCAGAATATAGCGATCGGAAATGCCGTCACCGTAATAGGCGGCCTGACAGAGTTCAAGTCCTTTGCCGCGACAGTAATTCTTCGCGTAATTAACCTTGCCCGGCCCGCCGCTGTATTCGGAGGCCAGGTTTCCGGTAAAACGTCCGCCGTGCAGTTCCAAGTCGCACGCCAGGATATCGTCCAGCTCCAGATATTCGCCCATCGGCGCGGCGATATAACGATTAGTTGAGGTCAGCAGTACGATCTTACCGCCGGTACTTCGGCATTTCTCCACCAGCTTGACGGCGGCGGGAAAGATGGTAGGACGGCAGTAATCCTCGAAATGTTTTTGCAGTAACGGTTCCATCTCTTCGGGGGTTTTTCCGATAAACTCAGCCAGTTGAAAGCGGAAGAAATCGTCCAGCTGGAGCGTGCCTGCCTTGTATTGTTCAAAATAGAGATTGGCCTGTTCCATGGCGTTGGCGGGAGCAATCCCCTCGCGAATCAGAAATTTTTTCCAGGATACATCGCTGTCGTTGTCCTGCAAAGTATAATCCATATCGAAAAAATATATTTGCGGTTCTGTCATGATAATTTTATTTCCTGCTGTTTTTGTCATGCGGTAATCTGCCCCGGTCGGCGGCGCAAATCAACCGAAATAACATGAAAAGCTGGTAAAATATGAGTATTTATTGGCTGTTCGCAGGCGGTGCAGCGGTCATGGTCGCCCGGAACGGCGAAGCGGGGAAACCCTCTTCGTTGAACAAATTGCATCCCTCCGGATTGGCGGCCCAGGCATAGCGTACGGTAACCGGATCGCTGACTTTGCCGCTCCAGACCGCCACGGTGTCCTTTCCTTCAATCTGGGCATTTGCCCAGTGGAAGTAGCCGTCTTTTCCCGCGATGGCGAAGTGGCGCAGCGAACCGTCGCCTTTGACCTTAAGACCATTTCCAATATTACGGAAGCGGATGATGGCCTTGCCGTCTTTGACGCTCATGGATTCAAACTCCGGCCCGCCGGAAACAATCTTTTTGCCTTTATTGAATTTTCTGCCATAAACTTTGTCCAACGCCAGCATGGCCAGACGAAAGCCGACTTGTTCTTTGTCCTTGGGGTGTAGGTTGTTGCCCTCGCCAAGGTCGATGGTGACGGCAGTGGCGGCATTGGTGATTTGTGACGGCAGCGACATCTGCGCTTCACGTATGACGGACCACGGGTGGTTTTCCGGTATTGGTGACTGTACTCCATAATTGGGCAGCTGGACGGTTAAAAAAGAGAAGTCGATACCCCAGGCCTTGCGCCATTCTTTGACCATTTCCGGTAATTGGCGGTGATATAGGTCGGCTCTGGATGCATTGCTTTCACCCTGATACCAGATCACGCCGCGAATTACATATGGTATTAAAGGAGCGATCATCCCGCTACGGATGCCTGACGGCCAGTTGCGGTCGCCCGGCCCGGGCGGTGGAACCGGTTTGGCGTGTGAACCCAGGGCGAAGGGATCGAGCTGTTGTTCGACTCGGGCCTGCCACGTCCCGTCGATCCGGATTGCTTCGGCGGCCCGGTTGACCGGGAATATCTTCATGTTGTCCGGTCGACCGGTGAATCCACCCTTGCCGTTCTGGTCGAATACTCTTATCGCCAGCAGGTTGTTTCCCGGTTTGACCATTTTGCCTGGGACGCGGTATTCCCGGGCGATCTCCCGGGCTCCGGCATTGGCCAGTCCGATTTCGCCGACAGATTCACCGTTGAAATAGGTCTCGTCGTAGTCATCGATGGTTCCCAGTTCGAGGATCAGGGTTTTTCCGGCCCATTCGGGCGGCAGGGTCAGCTTTTTGCGGAACCACACCGCACCGTCTATGTCGCCGAAATATTCCTCTATGTCAGCCGGAAGTTTTACGTCAGTCCATTCGGTGGGATCCTGTCCTTCCGGCAATGCCCAGCCCAAGGCAAAACCGCGGTTGCCGGAATCGGCGTGTCGCTGCGGACCAGGCTGTGACTTGTCCATTTTTTCCCACCGTTTAAGAGCTTCCTGGTAGGCATGGTCAAGGGGCGCGCGTTCGGAACCGGTAACATAGCGTTTCCATTTGTCGATATGGCGCTTGTATTCCGGGTCGGCAGTCTGGAGCGACCAAGGCATCCAGGCTTCGATGGAGGTTCCGCCCCAGGATACTTCGATAAGCCCGATTGCGACATTGATATTCCGGTGGAGGTCGCGTCCGAAGAAATATCCGACGCCGGAGAAATTTGGGGCAGTCTCAGGGGTGCATACCTGCCAGTTGCCCTTACATTCGGTACGCGGCGCGACGGCGGAGACGTTGTCCACCTGGAAGAATCGGATCTGGGAGTAGTTGGCCAGGGCGGCTTCTTTGTCTCCGTTCCTGCATGATTTTAACTTCATTGCCATATTGGATTGTCCGGCGCAGAGCCAGACTTCACCGAACATGACATTTTTTATTTTAAGTTCTTCCTTGCCCCGGACAATCATGGTCACCGGTCCGCAGGAGGGGATCGGGTCAAGTTTGATCTCCCATCGCCCCTGGCTGTCTGCCACGGCGTGATATTTCTGTCCGATAATTTCCAGCTCCACCTTGTGCCCAGATTCGCACCAGCCCCAGATGAGAAGCGGTGTATCACGCTGCAGTACCATATTATCCTGAAACAGTGATGCCATTTTGATGTTTTTCGCCGGCGGCTCCTCGCCGATAAGCCTGTTCCATTCCGCGCATCCACCGACGAATACTGCGGTTATTGCGGCCATGAGCAATATGATAAGATTCCGTGCCGGCATCGATCTGTTCTCCCGTTGAGATTTTGTCATGTTCATGTATTCTTTTTCAGCGTTTTACGGCAGATGCGGTTTTCTGGTTTTCCGGGACAGGGGTTATGTCCGTCGCATTTGCTGCATATCCCATTCTCCAATTCACGTCCCTGAAAAAATTCGTTTACGTTATGCAGCGTGGTTCCCGCGATATTGGTCAACGCCTCGCGGGTAAAGAACGCCTGATGCGAGGTGATCAGAACGTTGTTGAAGGTGTTGAGTCTTGCCAGCAGGTCATCGGTTACGACGGTGTTTGACTTGTCTTCGAAAAAATACTCGTTTTCTTCCTCATAAACGTCCAGCGCAGCGCCTCCGACGATTTCCGATTTTAGTGCTTCGACCAGTGCGGCCGTATTGATAAGTTGTCCCCGGCTGGTATTGATGATGAAGACGCCGGGTTTGACTTTTTTGAACGTTGTCTCATTAATCAGGTAATGAGTTTCCGGCGTCAACGGGCAGTGAAGTGAAATTATGTCGGCTTCGCGGTAAATGGTATCCAAATCGGTGTAGGTCGCGCCATTTTCGGCGGCAAATTGTTCGTCGTGAAAATGGTCGAACAGCAAGAGACGGGTTCCGAACCCTTTCATGATGGTGGTGAAGAGTTTGCCGATCTTGCCGGTACCGATTACTCCTACGGTTTTGCCGTGGACGTCGAAGCCGAGCAGGCCGTTGATGGAAAAATTGTTGTCGCGGACGCGGTAATATGCGCGGTGAATGCGGCGGTTAAGGGTCATCAGCAAAGCCACTGCGTGTTCCGCCACCGCATAGGGAGAGTACGACGGTACGCGAACCACCGCCAAGCGGTCGCAGGCAGCGAACAGATTAACGTTGTTGTAGCCGGCGCATCGCAGCGCAAGCAGTTTTACTCCGTTATTCACCAGAATGTCGATCACCTTTTCGTCCACGACATCATTGACAAAAACGCACACGACATCGAATCCTTTGACCAGCGTTGCGGTATCGGGGGTGAGGTGAGG
Organism: Lentisphaerota bacterium; assembly: GCA_003246475.1. Taxonomy (GTDB): domain Bacteria; phylum Verrucomicrobiota; class Lentisphaeria; order Victivallales; family SZUA-371; genus SZUA-371. The sequence goes on along the minus strand of QKAL01000024.1, from coordinate 26,672 downwards.
TTCGAAGTATTTAATCTCGAAGCCGAAACGGCTGTTTGCTTCGTCGAAAAATTTTCGGTCATATGGCTTGGTATCGAAAAAGGCTATTTTTGCCATGAGTTTCCCTCATTATTATATTTACGGTTTGCGGCAGCAGTAGCAGTGCAGAAACTCGTGCGATTCCTGATCGCTCTCAATAATCAGCCCGGCGCGTTCGAGCAGTCCGGTCATGATCCATGGCAACGTACTGTATTCCTGCGCGATGTGCCGGGCCAGATGCGAACTGCTGGAGTCGAACGAGGCGACGATGCGGGTAAAATAGTTTTCTGCTGTGTCGGTCTTCCAGTCGAAAACCACGTCCTGGAGCACCAGGCGTCCGCCGGGTTTCAGCCAGCTGCAGATGTTGCGCAGTGCAACGGCCTTCCAGAGATCGGGCAGGTGATGCAGCGCTAACCCGGTAACGATACCGTCGAAGGCATTTTCTTCGCCGTTGAAGTTGAGGAATCCAGCTTGGGTGAAGACGATGTTGCAGATGTCTTCCTGCCGGGCAATGTTGGATGCGTATTGCAGCATGACCGGGGAGATGTCGACGGCAATGACCTGGCGGCATTGCGCCGATACTGTACGGGCAAATGCCCCGGTGCCTGTTCCGATCTCCAGCACGGCGGCGTTTTCCGGCAGTTGCAGCAGGTCGACGATGTGGCGGTTTTCCCCGTCGATATCGCGTACCTGTCGCATGCGCTGGTCATAGACCGCCACTTCCGCTTCCGAGGCGTAATCGGTTCCTATCTGTTGAAATTCATTCCATTGCCATTCCATTTTCGAATTCCTTCTATCAAAGTATGGTTGCGCGCCGCCCCCCCCCATACTATAACCGCCTGTTGATTATTTTACATTAAGAAAATAGAAAAATATGTTTTCATGGTGCAAGACTATTGACATTGATGTGACATTGATGTAAAATTATTGTCAAAGCGCTTTGACAATAATTTGTAGAGATTTGCGAGTGGTGTTTTTTTGGGGAAAACGTTTCCTTGTTTTGCGGAGGCCGCATAACGATTGGGATGCATTGTAGTTCGTATGAGAAATAACCGAAATAAAAGGAGAAAGAGAATGTTGAAAAAGGATTTTACACTTATAGAGCTTTTGGTTGTTATAGCAATTATTGCTATTCTTGCGGGGATGTTGTTGCCAACATTGAGTAACGCACGTAAGACTGCCCGTAGCGCGAAATGCATCGGAAACTTAAAGCAGATCGCTACAGCGGCGTTGATGTATAGTGGCGATAATAATGATCTTTCGCCGATGCAGTGTCAATATTATAGAGGACGTTCATATAATTGGGCAAAAGGCTTTGAGGAGGAATACAGCGTGGGTGAAAAGGTTTTCGAGTGTCCCGAGGCATTGTTGGACAAGAATAAAACCTACTCGACAGATCAGGCCAAGGATGGAAAACCGTGGGGAGCTGGGATTAACCTTACTGCGGCATTTGTGAATGACGTTAATGCGGCAAGTACAAACTACATGTCAATACCATTTTATGCTCCGGTACAATGTGGCTATACGGTGTCTGATTCCACCATGTCGAACAGCGCGACCGACGCAAAGAAGCTGACTATTTTTCGGCAGCCGAGCGGGACATATTTCTTTTCCGATGGTTCATGGTGCCAGTTTAACCCGGCCAATAATGAAGATGCGCGGGATAAACTATTCAATTCTGCTCGCCATAACCGCAAGATCAATATTGCGATGATGGATGGACATGTTGTCTCGGTCCAGCCTGAGCCGGCGGCATTTGCCGATATAGTCTTCTTTAAATAGTTCGGCGGTATTTCCATCGGGACAGAAGGCCGCTGCCACAAAAATATAACTATAAGCGGAATGAGACATTTAGTTGTCTTTCCGCTTTTTTCTTTAATATATCGGATGCGGACAGGCTTGCTTTTTTACGGGTTGATGTTATTGTATACAGTATACAATAAATACAGGGAGAGATCCCGGGAGTGGTGAAATGTCCGCTGAATTGACCGAAGGCTACTGTCTGGCGTGTAATCTGCCATATTATGAAGAGGGTTGGAATGGTTCCGGTAACCTCGAATATCGTAATGAACGTTGCAAACTTGATCTCTATTATCCGGCCGGTGATACCGATTTCGTGACGGTGGTATGGTTTCACGGTGGTGGTTTGCAATCGGGGGAGAAGGAGATTCCGAAAGAATTTCGGAACCGTGACGTGGCGGTGGTAGCACCGAATTACCGTTTATCTTCGGCGCGTGCCAAATGTCCTGACTATCTGGAGGATGCGGCGGCGGCGGTGGCTTGGGTTTTCAACCATATTGGCGAATACGGCGGTGATCCGGATAAAATTTATGTGTCGGGCGGTTCCGGCGGCGGCTATCTGGTGGCGATGCTGGCGCTGGTCCCGGAATATCTGGGACGGCATGGGATTTCCCCGATGAAGCTGGCGGGGGTTATGCCAATCAGCGGACAGATGACCACGCATTTTCAGATTGTCAACGAACGTGCGGGAGTCGTAGCCATTGGGCCGAACCTCGTCACTGAGATCGACGAATTTGCTCCGCTGCATCACATTCGAAAAGACACCCCGCCGCTGACCTTGTATGTCGGCGATCCGGCAATCGAGTGGCCGGCGCGGCCGGAAGAAAACCAACTTCTGGCTGCGATGCTGACGCGTGTGGCTGGAAACCCGCGTGTCAAATGCGTCAGTCTGCCCGGCTTCGACCATGGGGATGTTTATCCGCCGTCATTCATGCTGATGCTGAAGGAAATCCAGGCCGTCGAATTGCAGAAATTTCTTGCGGCAAGGGAAGAGCCCCAGCTGGAAATCCGGAGCGCGATATTGTCCGCCGGTCAATCCGGTCCCGATGAAAATGCCTGGCACTTGGCGGATTGGGGAAAACTGACGACCCGTGCAGGAAAGAGCTTTGCCCCTGATTCGAAAATCGCTTTCCTTTATGACGAAAATTTTCTCTATTTTCGTTTTGACGGCGGGGAGCCGTCGCCGGAACGGATGGTTCAGAAGGTCACCGGCCATGATGCGATCGGTTTGTGGGAGGGCGATTGCGTTGACATTTACCTTTCGCCCGATCCGGGAGCTCCGGAGAAGGCGTTTCAGCTCATCGTCGCTCCTGACGGATCGGTTTACGACGCGGATTTTGGGGCGTTTGGCGGTTCCGGTCCGGGCTGGAACCCCCAAGGAGTCCGAGTCTCAAGCCATATTGCTGACCAATGTTGGATTGTGGAGCTTGTGATCCCATTTGCCGAAATCGGGGGGCGGCCGAAATCGGGGGCGATGTCTGGAAATGTTTACCGTCATCGCCTGGCTGGGGGGAGCGACCAGTCGGCGAACTGGTCGCCGACCATGATAATGCTCAACCATTTCCCTCAAGCGTTTGGACGGTTTGTCTTTACCCGTTAAATTCCACCGTGGGAGGCCATCTTTCTGGCTTCTTCCAGAATGATGGCGGTGGCGGTGGCTCCGATGCGGGTTGCTCCGAGCTGCCGGACGCGAAGGAGGTCTTTAAGCGTCCGGATACCTCCGGCGGCCTTGATCTTGACTTCCGGGGGGCAGTGTTCGCGCATGATTCGAAGATGGTGGTCGGTCGCGCCGTGATAGTGGTATGACCCGTCGATCTGGCGGACAAAGCCGAATCCGGTGGAAGTCTTGGCGAAAGCCACGTGGTTTTCGGAACAAATGTCGCAGAGGCGGATGATCTGGCTGTCATTGAGAAAACAGTTTTCGAAAATGAGTTTCAGGATGGCGCCGTTGGCGGTGACCGCGTTGTTCAAGGCGCGGACTTCCTCAAAGACGTAGGTCCAGTCGCCGCTGATGACTTTGCCGATATTAACCACGGCATCGATTTCGGTGGCACCGGCCCGGATCGCTTCCTCCGCCTCAAAAATTTTGGCCGATGCCGTGCTGTTACCGTGCGGGAATGCGGTGACTGCGCAGATGGCAATATTGGCGGATCCCAGAACCTCGGCGGCAATACGTACGGCATACGGCTTGACGCATACGGCGGCGACATCGTATTTCATGGCGAGGCGGCAGCCGTGACGGATTTCGTCATCGGAAAGGGTCGGGTGCAACAGTGAATGGTCGATCATCTTTGCCAGGATATTGGGACTGCAATTCAATTCCATTAAGGGTTAATACTGCGGATTGGAGCAATATTTCAACCTCCTTTCATTTCTATAATAACGCCGCGCCTGTTTTTCCGCAATAGGGGGCGGCTTATTTTCGGTGATTTTGCTTTTTCATTGTAACGAACATGCTAAAAAACACGATTCGGTATGGCGTGGCTTTGACTTTTCCTGCATGGGCAATATATTTAAACGGGCAGTTCCGGTTTTGTCGCCGGAAAATTATGAACAATCTTGGGGATTTGCGATAGAAAATGCCGATGCCTTTTGACTTGGACCAACGCATTGAAGACCGGATTGAAGAGGTCGGTTCGTTTGCGAAACATATTATTGACGATCTGATTCGTATGGTTATCTTTACCGGCGAATTGTCACGGATCGTCTGGGAGAGTATTACCCATCCCCGTCGGGTCCGGCGTCGGGAAACGCTCTATTATATGGATATGTGCGGTACCGATGCCGTGCCGATTGTAGTGATGATATGTCTGCTGATGGGCATAATCCTCGGGTTTCAGGGAGCGATGCAGCTGCAGAAATACGGCGGCGACATCTTCATTGCCGACTTCGTTTCGCTGGTGATCATCAAGGAGATGGGGCCGCTGATGGTGGCGATGATCTGTACCGGGCGCGCCGGCTCCGCTTTTGCCGCCGAGATCGGAACCATGAAAGTCGGCGAAGAAATCGATGCTTTGCGGACGATGGGGTTGAATCCGGTACGTTTCCTGGTGATGCCCAAATTAATGGCGATGCTGCTGGTCATGCCGCTACTTACGGTTTTCGGTGATATTGTAGGGATTTTCGGGGGGATGATTATTGCGGTCATCAAGTTAAATTTGCCGATTGTGGTCTATTACAACCGGGCCATGGGGGCGATCACGCCTTTGGCGTTTATGCTGGGTCTGTTCAAAAGTTTTGTTTTTGCGTTTATTATTACCGTGATCGGCTGCCGGCGCGGTTTCAGCGCTGGCAATGATGCAATGGGGGTAGGCCGGGCAGCCACGTCCACGGTGGTGAGTTCGATCTTCTGGATTGTCATCGCCGACTTTGTGTTAACGTTTTTCTACAGCATGATCGGAGAGTAGCGGCAATGAGTACTACCGATGATGTTCCAATCATTGATGTCCGCAACCTGATTGTCGGGTATGGGGATAATGTTGTTTTGAAGAACGTGTCCTTTGTGGTGGACAAAGGTGGGATTTTTGCGGTTCTGGGTGGTTCCGGATGCGGTAAGAGTACTTTGCTCAAACATCTGATCGGGCTTTATCGTCCTTTCAGCGGCGATGTGCTGATCCGGGGAAAGAGTATTGTACGTTCCGCCCAGTCCGATAAGGACGCGATGATGCGGAGTTTTGGGGTCACCTACCAGAACGGGGCTTTGTTCGGGGCTTTAACTCTGCTGGAAAACGTATTGCTGCCGCTGGAGGAATTTTCTTCGCTGCACCACGAGGAAAGGGTGCTTAAGGCGAAAGAGAAGCTGCGTCTGGTGGAGCTCGATGGTTTTGAATCTTATTACCCTGCCGAATTGAGCGGGGGAATGCGGAAGCGCGCCGGACTGGCGCGGGCGATGGCGCTGGAGCCGGATCTGCTGTTTTTCGATGAACCGTCTGCCGGGCTGGATCCGATTACTTCTGCGGAACTAGATAAACTGATTCTGCGCCTGAAAAAAGATACCGGCGCTACTTTTGTGATCGTCACCCATGAGCTGGACAGTATTTTCGCGATTGCCGACCGCTGTATAATGTTGGACAAGCAGACGCGCGGGATTGTGGCCGACGGTAATCCCCGGGAGCTGTTGGAAAAGAGCGATAATCCCTGGGTGAAATCCTTTTTGAGCAGAAATAATTTACGATATTGTAATTAATATGGACTGATGGGAAAATGATAGAAGCGAATAAATTCAAACTGGGACTTTTCGTGATCGTGGCTTTTCTGCTGATGATCGCTTCGCTGTTCGTCTTCGGGCTTTCGGAGATGTTCAAGAAAAAACTGCCGGCTTTTTCGGTGTTTAAGACTTCGATCCAGGGGCTGAGTGTCGGGTCACCCGTGAAATATCGCGGCGTTCCGGTCGGCAAGGTTTCCCGAATCGTGGTTCGCGGCGAAGAAGAGCTCATTATTGTTCATATGGAGCTTGAAGTTTCCGTGTTCAACTCGAAAGATGACGTGCAGATGAATATCGAAGCTCTGCACAAGATGCTTGAGGCGCAGATGAAGCGCGGTCTGACCTGCGGTCTGGAGTATGTCGGTATTACCGGGATGAAATATGTTGAACTTGACTACGTGACCGAGGACAATAATCATTTTGAGAATCTGCCGCGTCCGCCGGGAGTGGAAGGGTGTTATATTCCTTCGCGCCAGTCGATGTTCCAGAGTATTGTAAAGTTGATAAACCAGTCGCTTAACAATATTGCCTCCATTAACATGCCGGAAATCAGCAAAGAGATTTCCTCCGTTCTCAAACATAGTAACGATATTTTGAGCAATCCGAATATCAACCGTACCATTGAGCATTTGGAACGGGTTTCCAATCGCCTGGACCAGAGCCTGGAAAGCGTGAATAAGACTTTGACGCCCAAGAAGATCGATGAGTTGCTCAATCTGGTATCCTCTGATTTGCGCAACTTCAATGCCCTGATCAACCAGGTTAAAACGGAGATTGAGCAGGCAAAGCTGGCGAAGACCAGCGAGGCGTTCCGAAATTCCCTCGGTTCGGTGTCCGAAACCAAATTGGCGATAATCAATACGCTTTCCCGTCTGGATCAGACTCTTGATTCAATAACCGAGCTGGCAAACTCCATTGACGATGACCCCAGTTCGTTATTGCGAGGGAAACAGCAACGTCGGATTACCGATGGGGATGACCAAATCAAGTCCAGCTATCTTAAAAGCGCAGAGAATGCGGTGAAATGAAAACGCATTAAGACGATCCCGTAACATTTATCCGACGGGATTCGTCTTTCGGTGGAAGATTGAACTGGATTTGAGTACCTGTTCTCCGCGCTTTCGGAATGCCTGAAAGGTCAGGCTTTTCTGCCGCAACCGCCGTCGGGATCGATCTCCATGCCGGCGTCACGGATCATCTGCATGTCGTTTTCGACGTTGCGTCCGCCGGTAGTCAGATAGGATCCGATCATCAGGGCGTTGGCTCCGGCGGCGAAAATCCATGACTGCATATCACGCATGTTCTTTTCCCGTCCCCCGCAGACTCTCAGCTGGGTCTTTGGCAGCATAAGCCGGGCCACGGCTATGATCTTCAGGCATTCCAGTGCCGTTAACGGGGCCGTTTTACCGTCGAGCCGGGTACCGGGCAGGGGATTGAGGAAGTTCAGCGGTATGGAGTCGATTTTCAGTTCGCGTAACGACTGGAGCAGCTCGACGCGCTGCGTATTGTTTTCGCCGATGCCGAACAGACAGCCGGAGCACACATTCAGTCCATTGTCCTTGGCCAGCTTCAACGTGGCGACGTTATCAGCAAAGGTCCGGGTGGTACATATCTGCGGATAAAAGCTTTCGGAGGCTTCAAGGTTATGGTGATAGTTTTTAAGTCCGGCATCGCGCAGCCGGGTCATGAAGTCGGCATCGATGGTTCCCAGTGAGGCGCAGACACTGATTTTGCTCTGGGCGTTGATACGGCGGACGGCATCGCAGATGGAGCTCTGTTCGTCCGGGTCGCTGACCTTGCGTCCGGAAGTGACAATCCCGAAGCAGTGGGCGTGTTTGTTTTCCGACTTTAAGGCGGCGTCGACTAGTTCGTCGCTGCTTTTGAGCGGATATTTTTCGATTTTACTTTGAGCGAAAACGGATTGCGGACAGAAAGCGCAGTTTTCGCCGCAGTTACCGCTTTTGGCGTTGATGATGGCGCAGGTGGAAATTTTATTGCCGCAATATTCTTCGCGTACGGCGTTGGCGCGGAAGATGAGCCGATAAATCTCGGACGGCAGGTTCTGGTTCATCAGGTTGACGGCTTCATCGAAACCGATTCCAAACGTTTTATTCATAGGTCGATTTTTCCTTCAATCATGCGGATAATGGGTTTTTTTGCCTTGACTCTGATTTCTTCGGGAACATTGATCTGCGTTTCGTTGTTCTCCAGTGCGTTGAGAACGTCATGCAGGGAGATCATTTTCATGTTTGCGCAAATGGCGTTGGCGCTGACGGGGATAAACTCCTTATGCGGATTTTCCCGCCGCAAGCGATGCAGCAGCCCGATCTCGGTTCCGACGATGATTTGCTTTGCCGCGGTTTCCCGGGCGAAGCGGAGCATGCCGCCGGTACTGAGTACTTCATCCGCCATGGCGGTGATTGCCGGAACACATTCCGGATGAACCATCAGGACAGCTTCCGGATACTCTTTTTTTCGTTGGATGATGATTTCCGGGACGATGCGCATGTGGGTGGGGCAGAAACCCGGCCAGAGGATCATTTTGCGCCCGGTGGCTTTCTCGACATTGGCCCCCAGATTTTTATCCGGCAGAAAGATTATCTCTCGTTCCGGCGGAATCATTTTTACGATGTTTTCGGCGTTGGCGGAGGTACAGCAGATATCACATTCAGTTTTAACTTCAGCAGTACTGTTGACGTAGCAGACGGTGACTGCGCCAGGATGCATTGCCTTCAAACGGCGCAGGGATTCGGCATCGGCCATGTCCGCCATCGGACATCCCGCATTGGCATTGGGAAGCAGTACGGTTTTGTCCGGTGACAATATTTTGGCGGTCTCCGCCATGAAACGGACGCCGCAGAAAACAATGGTCTTTTCCTCCAGGGCGGCGGCTTTGACGCTGAGCTCCAGCGAATCACCGACAAAATCTGCCAGGTCCTGAATAATGTCCGGCTGGTAGTTATGGGCCAGAATGATGGCATTATGGTCCCGGCAAAGTGATTTTATACGTGAAATGGTTTCCTGTTGATGATCTCGCATTATGCTGGTAACTCCTGGAAATTAGCAATATAGATTTTTTTCGCCCTGCTCGCAGGATACGATTTCTGACAGGACTCGAACAAGGGTATCGATTTCCTCGTCGGTATTATGTAAGCCGAATGAAATACGGATGGAACAGAGTGCGTCGATGATAGACCTGCCGCATGCCTGTAATATCCGGGAGGGGACCCCGGGGGAACTTGAACATGCCGACCCGGTTGAAAGTGAAATGCCCTGCTGGTCCAGCCGGGTCATGATAGTGTCATTGGGTATCCCGGGGATGCAGATATTCATGGTATTGGGCAGATGTTCCCGGGGGTGTCCGTTGATTTCCGCCGCTGGAAGCTCGATAAACAGTTTACGCTCCAGGCGATTGCGCAGTTTTTTCAGGTGGCGGATGTTATAATTCATATGACACAGTGAGATCTCGCAGGCTTTACCCATGCCGATGATGGCCGGGACGTTTTCCGTTCCCGGTTGCATTCCGCGTTCCTGCGATCCTCCGTGATGCAACGGTGACAGATTCAATCCGTTTCTGACGTATAAAGCCGCAATTCCTTTGGGACCGTATATTTTATGGGATGAGATCGTAAGAATATCGATGCCGAGTTCATTAACGGAAAACGGCACTTTACCTGCAGCCTGAATTGCATCGCAGTGAAACGGGACATGGTAACGGTTGGCGATTTCAGCCATCGCGCTGATCGGCTGAAGGGTGCCGATTTCGTTGTTGGCCAACATTACTGAAAGCAACGCTGTACGGGGTGAAATCACTTCGGCGAGCGAAGATGGCGATACACTGCCGAATTTGTCTACCGGCAATTCGTGAATCTCAAAGCCCACCTTTTTCAGACTCATGCAGGCTGCGTATACCGAACTGTGCTCGATCTTGCTGATGATGATCTGGTTACGTGATTTTGGCGACGCGTGCGCCAGTCCTTTGATTGCCAGATTATTGCCTTCCGTGCCGCTGTGGACGAAAAATATTTCTTCCGGCAAAGCACCGATCAAAGCAGCGGTATGCGCCCGGGCGGTTTCAATCCCGGAACGGACTTCCCGCCCGAAAACATGCGAGCTGGAGGGATTCCCCCACATTTCGCAGAAATACGGGGTCATGGCCTCCAGAACATCCGCATGGATAGGCGTGGTGGCGTTGAAGTCAAAGCACAACCTTCTTCCATTCATTATTTCTTACTGCCGCATGATAATGATTACTGACACTCTTTTTCATTACTTTAACTACAATATCGCTTTTTTCAATGCCTGGTCAAAATCATTGACAATATCTTCGATATTTTCCAGTCCAACCGAAACACGGATGAATTCCGGCGTGATGCCGATCCTTGCTTTGTCGTTTTCCGTCAGTTGCTGATGTGTGGTGGAATACGGGTGGATCACCAGCGTTTTGGCATCGCCGACATTAGCCAAATGCGAGGCCAGTTCCACTGCATCAATGAATTTAAGTGCCGCCTCCGTTCCGCCTTTTATGCCGAACCCCAGTACCGCGCCAAACCCTTCTCGGAAGTATTGAACTGCATAAGGGTGTGACGGATGTTCCGGCATACCGGTATAATTGACCCACGATACTTGCGGATGGTTCTGCAAATATTGGGCCAGCGCCAGGGCATTGGCACAATGTTGTTTCATCCGCAACGGCAAGGTTTCGACGCCCTGCAGCAGCAGGAACTCGTTCATCGGGCTGGGACACATCCCGATGTTGCGCATTCCCTGAACGCGAGCTTTGACGATGTAAGCGATATTGCCGGCCCCTGGAACATTTCCCAGCGCGTCCCAATAGACCAGCCCGTGATAACTCTGATCCGGGGAGGTGAATTCTGGGAAACGGCCCTGGTTCCAGGCGAAACGCCCGCTGTCCACAATCATCCCACCGATCGTCGTTCCGTGCCCGCCGATCCATTTGGTACATGAATAGACTGCGATGTCTACGCCGAAATCTAAGACCCGGCAGAGCATCGGCGCAAAAGTGTTGTCGATAATCACCGGCAGGCCGAGCTCGTGGGCTGCCGCACAGACCGGGGTGAAATCTGGCACGTCGCCGCGCGGGTTGCCGATGGTTTCACCATAGACCAGCTTGGTGTTTTCGCGTACGTTCGCCCGGATGCTTTCGGGAGTCAGGGTGTCAACGAAAGTTACTTCGATGCCGAAGCGGGGCAGCGTATATTCAAACAGCGTCTGGGTCCCGCCATAGAGCGATGCCGCGCTGATGATGTGGTCGCCCGCTCCTGCCAGATTGGTTATGGCCAGGAAAATTGCCGCCATCCCGCTGGAAGTTGCCAGTGCGCCAACGCCTCCGTCGATTTCCGTCATACGTTTTTCCAGTACGTCGGTGGTTGGATTCATCAAGCGGGTATAGATATTGCCGCTCTCTTTCAGCGCAAAAAGATTGGCGGCATGTTCCGATGATTTGAACACATAACTGGATGTCTGGTAGATAGGTACTGCCATGGCTCCGGTGACCGGATCCGGCTTTTGGCCGGCGTGCAGACAGATGGTTGAGATTCCTTTTTTATCCATAATTTTACCCTCTCGTAAATGATTAGCGCTCATGGCGGCATTAAAGTTTACTAAAATGGTAAATATTGCGCCGGAGGTGAAAAATTCAAGTCCGGCGACATAAAATCACAATAAATCAAGGCTTGTTGTCACTGCTGTCTTTTCTTCAAATCCGAAATCCGGCGGTAAATTTTCGCGGTGTGCCGCGGCTACCGCCAGTTCATCGCAACGGTTGTTTTCCGGGGTTGAGGCATGGCCCTTTACCCAGATGAACTCAACTTCATGTCTGGCGCAAAGTATCAGCAGCTGTTCCCATAAATCAGGATTGACCGCCGCATCGTTGCGGTTTCGCATCCAGCCGTTGGCGCGCCAGCGAACCGCCCATTTTTTAGTTATGGCGTCCACCAGATAACGGGAATCGGAATAGAGTTTGACCCGGCAAGGGTATTTAAGCGCTTCGAGGGATTTGATCGCCGCCAGAATCTCCATTCGATTGTTGGTGGTCTTCCGGAAGCCGCCTGAAATCTCCTTATGATGTGACCCACTGCGCAGGATGCCCCCGTATCCGCCCGGCCCGGGATTGCCGCTGCACGCCCCGTCCGTATATATGATAACTTCGCGAATTTTGTCCATTACAATCTGAAAAAGCCTTTTATAGATAAGAATAGAGCCCCGGGACGGAAAAACAAGCCATAAACGGAAAAAATCCCCCCCCGGCGGCCTTTATTTTGCAAATCTTGATAACGATTTGTCATCTATGTTGTTTGGTGTTGTGATACTATAATTTGGAGGGGGCAATTGTAAATATACCGGCATTTCCCGGGTTTTTTAGGGAGTTACTTTGCCGGAGAGAAATGTTCATGCCTGTAGAAGCGGGGCAGAAGTCGTGATAATTCCGCAGGCTGAAAAGTTCTTGTTCTGCAGTTATGGATTACCGTTACGGTGTCAACAGGATTTATTCGTGGCAATCGCCTGGCGCGGGCTGATATAATTAGGGAATTGTGGTGGCCGGTTTTATCATCCGTAATTTATGCGTGCTTAAAACGTCAATAGTTATCAAGTGTATATATGATATGCACTTTGTTGTCTGTGTGAATTATTTTTTGCTTTAAAATAAAAAAATATAATTTGTATATTGCAAAGTGAGTATATTGTGTTTATATTAATTATAACTAAGCATTACACTTGTCAATATTGCGTATTAGGATAACAAAAGGAAAGAATAATCATGCTGGAAACAGGAAAGGCCTCCCGGGAAGTAAAGTTTACTCTTATAGAGCTCTTGGTGGTTATTGCGATTATTGCCATTCTGGCATCTTTGTTGTTACCGAGTTTGAACAAAGCCAGGAACTCTGCCAAAAAGATCAAATGCGCTTCGAATGTCAAGCAGATTGTTTTGGCGGATATTCAATATGCCGGGGATTTCAATGACTGGTATGTGCCGGTTATCTGGGGTGCGGCTCCCGGATGGTGTCGGATTCAGGAATTCCGCTCCTTGATCGGTATCCCTGCTGATGCCGGCAGGGGGTTTGCTACGGAAGGACTGCTTTGTCCGTTTGTACCACAGAATCGGCGAGATCCTGCCAACTCCAAATATGTCGGTATTTCCGATGTATATGCGTTTAATTCGCAGGATTTCAGCGGTAATTACGGCATGTATTTTTCCGGTGGCGATGAAATTGTCATGGCATATCGTACGACCCAAGTTCGCCGTCCCAGTGCGAAATTTAAAATGAGCGATAGCAGTGACTGGTGGATTATATGGTGGTTTTCCAACAATGGGATCAATCCGGCTTACCGGCATGGCGATGGCAAATGGGGTGGACTTAATATCGGATTCTTTGACGGTCATGTGGCGTCGATGAAACGTCAGGAAGTAGATCGAGACTTTTCCACGCACAATATGGATATGTGGAATGTAAAGAACTGACGGCCTCTTCTTCAAATCCGAAATCCGGCGGTAGATTTTCGCGTTGTGCCGCGGCTACCGCTGAACGCTCCGTCCGTATATATAATATCTTCTTAAATCTTATCCCTTGCAATTCGCGCCCACCTTTGAGTTAAACCGAGACGGTAAAGCAAGCCATAAACGGAAAAATTTTTGCCTGACGGTATTTAATCATAAATGATGATAAATACTTGTTTACTACGGGGTTTAATGTTGCTTTTGCAGGTGTTTGGGTATATAAATATTATAATTGGGGTAATATGATGCAGTCAGAGTGAAAATAATGGGGGGAATTATGAACAAATTTCTGAATTGTTTTGTCGCAAGCTTATTTCTGGGACTTGGTATCGTAACATCTGTCAATGCCGAAACGGCAAAAGGCAAAACCCCCCTGGAAAACCTTCAAGCAGCATTTAACGGCGAAACCAATGCTAAGGCGAAATATGAAGCATATGCCGCCAAGGCGAACGAAGAGGGATACAAATCAGTGGCGGCACTTTTCCGCGCGGCGGCTCTGTCTGAATCCGTTCATGCCCGCAAACATGGGGCCGTGATTGAGAAAGAGGGCGCAAAACCGAACGCGGTGCTTAATGACATCGAGGTTAAATCAACGCGTGAAAATCTGGAAGCTGCGCTCAAAGGCGAGTCCTATGAGATGGAGACGATGTATCCGGAGTTTCTCAAACAGGCGGAAAAAGAGAAGAACGCCATGGCGGTCAGGACTTTTCGCGGAGCGATGATGGCGGAGAAGGAACACGCGAGATTTTATGCTTTGGCTTTAAAGGAACTTGATGCCTGGAGAGCGCCGGGAAAAGTGTTCCTGGTCTGTGAGGTATGTGGCTATACGAGCATGGACATGGGACTTAAAAAATGTCCGGTCTGTGCTGCGCCACGTTCTAAGTTTGAAGAGATTGAGTAATATACTGATGCGCGTGGGACAACGGAAAATATGAAAAGGATCGGCCTGTTTCTGGCAATATTGCTTCCTGTCGTTCCGACAGTCGGCTTCTGGTTCTGGAATCACGTAAAAGACCCCATGGGCAATCAACTTGCCGGTGGAGCGGTCGAGCAGTTGCTGGCCTATGGACGCCTTGCCGGGCTGTTGGCGGTGTTGGCGGTGCTTTTCCAGATCATGCTTATCGGGCGGGTAAAATGGATAGAAACAGTTTTCGGTCATGACCGCCTGGTACATCTGCATCGTTTTCTGGGGCTATTCCTCATTGTGTTCCTTGTCTCACACCCGTTGCTCGTGAATATGGGGCACTCGATGCAGGCTGATGTCAGCATGTGGGAGCAGTTTGTGGACTTCTGCCGCAACTGGGAAGATGTAATGGCGGCAGTAGTGGGACAGACCATTTTTGTAATTGCGATAATCATGTCGATTCTGGTGATGCGGAAATGGTTACGTTATGAATTGTGGTATTATTCGCATTTGTCCATCTATATTGCGATAGCGCTGGCATTTGGACACCAGTTGGAAGTCGGCAGTGATTTTACCTCAAATCGTTATTTTGCCGCCTTCTGGTATTTTCTTTATGGCTTTGTCTTTCTCAATTTGCTGTACTACCGTTTTATCCGTCCTCTGGCCTCATACCGGCGACACCGTTTTGCGGTGGCAGAGGTGGTGGCGGAAACCGATGATGTCAATTCCGTTTATATCAGTGGCAGGGATATGGAACGTTTTCGGATGGCTGCAGGACAATTCGTCATTGTCCGTTTCTGGGATAAGGGATTTCGCTGGGAGGCGCATCCGTTTTCCTTGTCCAGCTTGCTCGATTGCGGGCGGATTCGTTTGTCCATCAAGGCATTAGGCGATTATACCCGGCGTGTCGGCGGAATCAGGGCGAATACTCCGGTGATTATCGATGGTCCGCACGGGGTTTTTACGGCAGCGCATTGTCATGCAGCGAAAGTGTTGCTGATCGGTGGCGGGATAGGGATTACGCCATTGCGGTCGCTGGCGGAAGATCTTATGCGGCAAGGACGAGAGGTGATTCTTCTCTACTCCAGCCGCAAGCGCAGCGGGATTGTTTTTGAAGGTGAACTTGCCCGGTTGGAACAGTCTTCCAACGGGCGTTTCAAGGTTTTCCATGTTTTGAGCGATGATCCGGACTGGAGTGGAGAAAATGGGCGTATCGATGCGGAAAAGATCAGTCGCCTTGTTCCTGATCTGCCGGAACGGGAAATATTCCTCTGCGGTCCACCGCAGATGATGAAGGGACTGCGGAAGATACTCGCCGGACTCGGTGTTGGCAATAAATCGATCCATTACGAGAAATTTACTCTTTGACTGCTGGGTAAATCCGTTAATCGGGCTATATTGACTGATGATATAAACCCAAAGGAAAAAGATGAACGACGAAATTTCTAAGAGTGAATTGGAGATGGGTCCTCAACCCGTTGCCGCGGTTATGGAGCAGTACAGTCTGAAAACTCACGATGTGGTTGCAGCTTCCACCGATCAGGTCACACACAAGATGGTCAAGAAGGCCTGCAGCGGTCGTCGCCTGAGCGTTAATGTCCAGATTAAAATTATGAATGCCGTCAACAAGGCCACGGGGCAGGAATACAAACGCGGCGACCTGTTTAATTATTGATTTTCATGGTTGTTCCTGTCGGTGCTGGTACATCCTTATTACGTTCCGCATTTGCAAAAAAAAAAAAAGGGTACAAATTAACTGTCAGGACATATCATTATTATATACAGGAGAGATGCTACTATGACTAAACATACGATTTCCGTTCTGGTTGAAAATAAATTCGGTGTTCTTGCCCGGGTTGCCGGCCTGTTCAGCGGCCGCGGCTATAATATCTGTTCACTGACCGTTAACCAGACGCACGATCCTGAGATCTCCAAGATGACGATCGTGACCGAGGGGGATGACGCAATTATCGAGCAGATCGATAAGCAGCTCAACAAACTCATTGACGTTATCAGCGTCACCGATCTTTCCGGTAGCCAGTTCATTGAAAGCGAACTGGTGCTGGTCAAAGTCAAAGCGGAGACGGCACAGCAGCGGGCAGAGATCATGCAGATCACCGAATTGTTCAAGGGGCAGATCGTCTTTGTCAATCAGACCGAACTGGGGATTCAGATTGAAGGCGGTGCCGACAAGCTCGACAATTTCGTCAAGCTGATCGAAAAGTTTGAGATCATTGAGATTGCCCGTTCCGGTAGGGTCGCCATTTCCCGCCAGGAAGGCGCAATCAGTAGTTTTAAACGTAAATAGACGGCATTTCCGTCCGCCAGGTGCCAACCCACGTAATCAACAGGAAGTGTTCATGCGCTCAACGTCTGCAAGACTGTTACGTCCGGTTTTTATCCTTTTTCTGCTTTTGGCGGCGGCATTGCCCCTGAAATTCGGCGCACTTACCGGGATTCCGGAAACCACGTCGATGTTTCCGGCCAATATCTGGGAAGCGGCGATCATCAACTGGCCGTCCATGAGTTTCCCGATGTTCAGCGGCGTGTTGCTGCTGCTGGTTATGTTAATACCGGGAAGGAAAATGGCGGACGGCTCTGCGGCGGTCTACGGTTTGCTCTGGCTGGCGTTGCTAGGAGTTACTTTTATAGGAATAATCAATGCGTCGACCATGGACTTCGTCTATCTGCAGATCGTGCATATTGCCGGACTGACGGCACTGGCTGTCGCCGGGGCGATGCTGTTGCGGCAGAACGCGGAGTACCGGCCGTTGCTTCTGGCGACGATCGCGGTGGTGAGCGTGATTATCGCCTTGCTGGGGGTGCAGCAGTATTTCTTCGGGTTTCAGGAAACCATCGACATGATGCGGCAGCAGGCGCAGTATGGGCCGGTCAAGTCCGAAGTGCTGGAGGCGTTCCTGAAAGACCGCCGGATTTTTTCCACTTTTACGCTGCCTAACAGCATGGCAGGATACATGTTGCTTACCATGCCCTTGTGCCTGCTGGGATGCTGGAATGTCTGCGGCAGGGTGGAGCCGCCGAAAGTGACGCGGAGTATTTTCATGCCGACGCTGTTTTTGTTACTGGGATTTGTCTTTGTCATGACCCGCAGTCGGGCGGCGTTTATTTCATTTGGGGCGGCTTGCGGTGTTTTCCTGGTGATGTTGCCGCTGGCGCGTCGTTTCCGCGCGGCATTGATCGGGTCGATCATCTTGGCGGTTGCCGCCGGTTTTATCTATATCCATTTCAGCAGCCGGGGATTTTCCTCGATCGTTGCCCGTATTGATTACAATCTTATTTCATTTAAAATAATGGCGGCGTATCCATTTGCCGGTACCGGATGGGGGGATTTTTTCCATGACTATATGCTGTTAAAGACACTGCCGACCGATGAAGCGCCGCACACTCCTCACAGTTTCATCATGACCTACGCCTGTCAGACCGGCATTGCCGGCTTGC
Organism: Lentisphaerota bacterium; assembly: GCA_003246475.1. Classification (GTDB taxonomy): domain Bacteria; phylum Verrucomicrobiota; class Lentisphaeria; order Victivallales; family SZUA-371; genus SZUA-371. The sequence goes on along the minus strand of QKAL01000024.1, from coordinate 8,768 downwards.
TGGTTGCCGCCGCCGTGATGATTTTTCCGCTGTGGCGGGGATTACGCAACATTAAATCCATCCGACTGGCAGAACTGATAACCATTGATAATGCGATATTGTTCGGGCTTACCGCATGGAGTTTCCATTCGCTGTTGGATGTGAATCTGGAATCGCCGGGATGTACCGGTACGGCAATTCTGCTGGCGCTTGCATTGTTGTCGCGCCGCGGAGATGATGTTGATGCTACTCTTCCTGTATGGTGTTTGCGGCGGGACTTCCGCTTTGCGATGTGGTTGACTTCAGCAGTTGTCGTGGTGCTGGCGGTGGCTGGATCATGGGTGTTGTCCCGTGGGGAGTACCAGTATGCCGAGCTGACGCGGTTGCAGAGCGAGTATTTTAAACCGCAGGATAATGAGCCGCCGATAAACCCTGAACAGATCAGCATGCAGTTTGCCGCTACGGTCAATGCCTTGCCATGGTCGCCGTTTCCGTGGGCGTCGATGGGGCGTTTTCTGGCTGCGGGCGGTGATGTCGCCGGTGCTGAAAAATGTTATTTTGAAGCGCTAAAACGCTCTCCGGAGCGGGCTGCGTTCTATTACGAGCTATCCCGGATCCAGGCCCAGTCCGGTCAGAGTGCCGCTGCTGCGGAAAACTTCGACAAGGCCCGTAAGTTGTTTCCGAAAAACCCGAAGTATCTCGAACCGTAGTTCAGGAGAAGAACTCCTTGATCTTTCCGGAGATATAATGGATCTCCCTGGTGGTCAGCTCGTAGAAACATGGTAGTCGGAGAAGACGGTTCGCCAGATTTTCGGTGTGTGGCAGACTCTGTTCCAGCGGATGGAAGTTTTTGCCCATAGGCGAATCGTGCAACGGAACATAATGGAAAACCGCGTAGATTCCGTTTTGGCGCAGGAATGCCATAAGCTTTTCCCTTTCCTCCGGCAAATTTAGGATTATATAAACCATATGGGCATTATGAGTGCATGCCGGCGGAATACAGGGCAGCCGCAGGTGACCAGCGGCTGCAACTTCGCTCAATTCCTGGCGATAATCGTTCCAGATCCGGAGCCGAGCGGCTGAGATCTTATCACTTTCCTCCAGTTGCGCACAGAGAAATGCGGCGGTCAGTTCCGACGCCAGATAGCTGGACCCTATGTCTACCCAGGTGTATTTATCCACCTCTCCGCGAAAAAATCTTGCCCGGTTGGTGCCCTTGTCGCGAATGATTTCGGCACGTTCGAGAAAGCGAGTGTCGTTGATGACCAGCGCACCGCCTTCCCCGGAGATAAAATTTTTTGTTTCGTGAAAACTGTAGCATCCAAGATGGCCGATAGTCCCGAGGTGACGATTTTTGTAGGTGGCGCATACACCCTGGGCGGCGTCTTCGACCACCAGCAGACCGTACTTTTCCGCCAGTTCCATGATCTTGTCCATCTCGCATCCGACCCCGGCATAGTGGACCGGGCAGATTACTCTTGTTCGCGGGGTGATTTTAGCTTCAATCAGGTTTTCGTCAATGTTCATCGTGTCCGGGCGGATGTCGACAAATACCGGTCTGGCGCCGCGCATGACGAAGGCGTTGACGGTGGAGACGAAGGTATATGACGGGACGATGACTTCATCGCCAGGCTGGATGTCGCACAGTATGGCTGCCATTTCCAATGCCGCGGTGCATGAATGAACCAGCAAAACCTTACGGGCGTTGAAACGTTGCTCCATCCATTCGGTACAGCGATGGGTGAATGGACCGTCGCCCGCCAGATTGCCGTCCTGAACGGCCTGTGAGATGTAATGGAGTTCCTTGCCCACGATAAACGGGCGATTAAAGGGTATCATGATCCACTCCTTCTCCACCAGTGCCAAACACCAGTTTGTTTTATGGCTTGATAGCCGTATTTTTCATATAAGCGGCAGGCAGGAATATTTTCGCCCTGAGTGGTGACGGTTGCGAGCTTCACTCCGTGGCTTAATAAATAACTGTCACACGCCTGTAACAACATGGTTCCGATGCCTTGGCCGCGAAAGCTTTTCCGGGTAGCCAGCAGCCCGATATTTCCTTGATCTGCATTGCAGGATAACGTTACCAGGCCGACAACCCGGCCATCATCCTCGTATGTAAACACTTTCGACGTCGGCGAATTGAAGTCTCTTTCAAGCCAGAGGTGGTACAGCCGGGAAAACTGTGGACGGAATCTCGGATCGAGATTGAAACGTGAATATATTCCTGCGGCGGTTGCCAATTCGTATATTTCCCCGGTGAGTTGCTCGGCAATCTTAATGCCGGCGGGAGGTGATACCGGTACGATTTTTTTTGCATAGACTGTTTTTCTATCGTATTTTACAGCTCCTGCCGCTGTCAGACACTGTTGTTGTTGCGTGTTTAACGGCTCCGGCGTAAAAATATAGCAGGCATCGGCGGAGCAATCGTCGAGCAGATTTTGCGCCGTTGATGGTGTAAAATCACTGTCAAGGATGATTTTGTCGATCTTCAGATTAAAAAAGTTCGAATCCCATTCCAGAAATTCTTTAGAGTTCATCGCTGTTGAGTTCCTCGGCGATGATGTAGACCGGGCGGCTCTTAACCTGGGCAAAGATCTTGCCGATATAGATGCCGAGCATGCCGAGAATGGAGATGATGATGCCGCTCAGAAACCAGATCGAAAGGATAATACTCATATAGCCCATGACGACAGTGTAACCGGAAATATAGGAGATGAAATAGGCGATGGCAATTAGAAAAGCCAGCATGGAGATCGCCAATCCACACTTGACCGTCAGCTTCAATGGTTTGTCCGAAAATGTGATGATGTTGTCCATCGCCAGCAGCAGGAGCTTGCGCAGGGTGTATGACGATGAGCCGATCTCGCGGGACATGTGTTCAACTTCGATGGCGGTTTTGCGGAATCCCACCCATTGTGCCATGGTGGGAAAATATTTGATATGGTCGTTCATCATCAGTATCGCGTTGATTACGGGGCGGCGGTAGATGCCGAAATTGGCAATGGCAGAATCCTGGGGTGTTTCCGTCAGATAACTGAACACCATATAGAAATAGCGGGATGACATGCGTTTTAAAAAACTGTCCTGACGTGTTTCACGGCGTGCAAAGACGATGTCGTACCCATTTTTTGTTTCGCGGTACAGTCTGGCGATTTCTTCTGGCTTGTCCTGCAGATCGCAGTCCATTACCACGCACCAATCTCCCTGGATGCGGTTCAGCCCGGCGCTGATGGCATAGTGCTGTCCAAAGTTGCGTGACAGGTTGATTCCCTTGACTCGTCGGTCTCGCGAACATAGATCGCGGATAATATTCCAGGAGTTGTCCGGACTGGCGTCATTCACCAAAATAAGCTCAAAATCAGTAAAATGGTCTTCCGCTACGACTTTTACCCGATCATAAAGTTCTACCAGAAAAGATTCCCCGCGATAAACCGGAACAACGACTGAAAGCATATTTTTCTGCAAATTGTCCATTTTTATCCTTAAATATTGGCGGCGGATATCTGCGCCGAGATCGTAATATATTCGAAATAGATGTATTTTTCCACTGGTTTTAGTCTTTTTTACACTCCAGAATCGCATGGGTATAGGGTATACGCAACAGATCGGAGCGCGTATGTAAAACGGAATCAGGGAAAGAATCCTTTGCCAATTCAAGATAGGACTTCGCATCACGGACATAGGCGCCGCGGTCGTTGCGAATGATAAAGTGTGCGATTCTGCTCTGATTTTGTACGAATGCCCCGTCCAGGGTGATTAGTCGCCCCTGTGGTTTCAGTGCCAGATGTGCCAGTCGGAAAAGTTTTTGTGCGCTGGTATCGTCGAGATGGTGCAATATCCCGATGGCCAGGACAATATCAAAATATCCGGTGGCGGGAATATTTTCAGCTTCTACCAGCTGGCACTCAAAGTGTCCTCGGGGGCCGAAAGTCTTTTTGGCCTTATCGATATATTTTCTGCTGCCGTCGAAGCCATAATATTCAACGTTTGGCAGATGACGCAATATTTCGGCGGTTCCGCAACCGATATCGAGAATGCGGTCACCGTCACTGGCCAGGATATATTCTCGGGCAAGACTCTTTCTCATCATTTCCGCTCCGTTTAACCGCTGAAAGATGTTGTAACAGGACGAAAAACTTAATATCGATTTAATCTTCACTAATGCTTCTCCCGTTGTTGCTGATTGGTGTCGGCGGTGAACCCCGGTATTTTGTCTATAATGACCGATACGCTTTCCGGCGAGCCAAAGCTGTCGTTCAATTTTGCATCCATGATATAGGTTTCGCCTGGAACGGCCGAGAATGCTGGAGCGTATCCATTACCAAATAGACTGGTGAATTTGATCTTTCCGGATTGGTTGAACATCGTGATGCGCATTACCACATCATAATTAATGCAACGTTCGAGTCTCAACATGAACCGCGCTATTTTCTGACTGCCATATTTTATGAACAGAACACGGCACGTGAAGTTGTTGTCGTCGATGGTTAACGGGATTCCCTGACTGTTCCAGGTGGCGTCATCGACCAATTTCAACGGATGCGGAGGTTTGCTAATGTCGTTTCTCCGTTGCCATAACATGAGGTGATGCCCGGGAATGCTCCGGTTGTATATCAGTCTGAAATCGTCTGACTTTAGGAGATATTCCCGTAATTCCCCAGGGCAATATGGATCGAGAGCATCTATGGCGACGTAATCCTGGAGCGGATATGAACCGGTCAGCGGTGATACATCGTGGAAAACTTCATATTCTTGTGCAAAATGAGGGGCCATTCGTTGACTTGCTGTGATCCGGGCCCCCTCCGGAATCAGTTTGGCTATCTCTTTCAATTTGTCGCGACAGTCATACATCTGCCAGATATTGCTCTTTTCCACTCTTGATCCGGGAATTTGGGAGAAACAGAAAAAGCATAACAGCGCAAAGATCGGCATGCTCAATAAAAGCCCGCTACAGATTGTTTCCCCTTTCGGTTGCGGCTCAATTCCCCATAGCAGCATCTTAAAACATGGGCTGATATATCTTTCTCTGAGACGGCGATAGCTGTACATCGTATTAAGTATTATTACGGTCAGGATCATGGTCTGGTAATGCATCATGATATTCTGAGTCTGGTTTGTCGATTCAATGCACAGGAAAACGAAAACAATCAAACCTGCTACCAACCCGGATGGATTGTTCAAGGTCAGGATAAATACCGGTAACAGCAAGACAGCCAGAAAGTAAAACGTGCCCGGACGCAGCAGCGCACCCCAGAACGCGTTTGGTTTAAGTATTGGGGACAGGGCGATTTCTACAATGCTTTCGCCGAGGTGCTTGTACCGGAACATCGACGTGTAAAACTCTTCTCCCCGGAAGTATGGAATGGCCAGACGGTTGATGAGGATGTAACAACACAGACTGGTAATAATCAGTACTGCCGCAAGACGCCACTGTTTCCGGAACAGGGCGACCAGACCGAATCCCAGCCACAATACCGGAACCGTCTCCTGAAACGTCATGGAGAAAAGAAAAAACACAGCCGCACAAAAATATTTTTTCCCTTCATAAAAATAAAAGGAGAGTAGTACCGTCGGAATAATGAAGTATATCTCGTGAAAACTGTATCCGGAACATAGGTTCATATTGAAAAAGCCGGGTATAAGATAATATGTCAATCCGAAAACCATACTTTCCAGCGGAGAAAACCCCATCCTTTTTCCCAGCAAAAAGACGATTATTCCTCCGCTGGAAAGAATTAGTGAACTCATCAAAAAAAAGGCGTATGGGCTTTTAAACACCGCTACATAGGGTAACAGGATCGCCAGTCCTGGACAAAAACGCGATCCGAGAAAATTTATATGCAGGATATTGGTCCAGAACCAGCGCCCCTCCAGCGTATTACGCAGTGATTCATAAAAATATCCCCAATCCGACCAGCAAAGATACATAACGTCATAAGCCGTTTTCTGAATTAGAAAGCCGCATGTTACAAACAGGGCCGCAATCAGCAGCAGAAACGGGAAATAACATGTTTCGATCTTTTTCGGGGAAATGTTTTGCGTTGCACAGAAAAAATTTCCATATATGGTACAGCCAGTGCGAAACATGACCAATCCAGCGATGCCCAGCAAAGCCAGCAGGGAATACATCTTTACAGGCAGTATGAAGAACGGCAAAGCAAGCAGCGACGGCATTAGTGCACGGTTTAACCCAGATGGTTTCGGAATGTCATGTGAAATTATCTGATGTACGTCGATAGCATAAAGCCCGGAAAAGACGACAACATTTGTGATGATATATATTATGGTGGAAAATAGATATATATTTCCCTTGTCATAGAGCCGGTATGCCATCATATCAAAGGTATACTGCTGGAACAGCAAAAATCCATATCCCCAGATGGCACTCCACAAAAGAATAAAAGGCAGTTGCTTGAGCCATTGCCTCATCCAAATGGTGAATTTTATTTCTTTTATATCATTCATATCGTAATTATGTTCTCTATGGATAAGGTTCGAATTTTACCGCTACTGTTTTCGGAACCATTTCTCCGGGAAGTTGTATCTCCGTCATACAGGTGTCGCCCGGTTGGGCATTAGTCGCAGGGACAATGCCTTTGCCCCATAATTCTGACTTTCTTATTACTTCGCCGTTGTTCCCCTCGATTACGATTCGCATTATTACGTCATGACTGGTTTTGTTTTCATATCGGGACATGACCTTTATCGTTTTGGGAGGCTGCCATACTACCCTGACGCTGAGATCTTTGTTGGGTGACGGAACTGGTATCCCGATTTGTTTCCACTGCTCCGGCGGAATATGGGATATGAATCCGGCAGTATTGGTTTTTGCGCCCTTCTTGAACAATACAATGAAACGCGTTTCGTCACTGTAACTGTGAATAAGTCCGTATTCTCCTGATGTTCTAAGCAGTTCAAACAGTTTTTGAACTCCGTCGTTCATTGGATCCAGTAGGTCAAGCAGAATATACTCCTGGAGTGGATAGCCTGTTGACGGGTCAAAGTCCTGATAAACGTCATTTCTGCCGCAGAAGACCGCCGCCATTCTTGAAGTGGCGGTGATTTTAGCTTCTGCCGGTATCATTCCGGCAATGATTTCCGACTCTGGTCTGAAATCGGTGAAGCTGCCGAAATCCGGGACCGGATTTTTTGACAGGTGCGTGTTGGCGTAGAGGAGGAAACACAGCAGTGCGGTAAACATTGAGGAGAACAATACAGCGCCGGTCCAGTCTCTAAAGACACCTTTATTTTCTTTCGGTGCCAGCCATTTCAACCATGGACTGATCCAACCTTCTTTGATTCGCCGGTAGGCGTATATTGTGTTGATGAGAATCACAATAAGAATCATGGTCTGGTAGTGCCGCATGATGTTCTGGGTTTGATCCGTCATTTCAATACATAGGAAAACAAAGATGATAGCTGCCGCTCCCAGCCCCAGCGGAGAACTCAATGTCAATATAAACACAGGCAACAGCAATACGATCAGAAAATAGAAGGTTCCAGGACGCAGCAATGATCCCCAGAAGGCCCCTGGGCGCGTCAGCGGTGATAAAGCCACCTGCCCGATGGAACTGCCGAGATGTTCATAGCGGAACATTGATGTATAATGTTCATGGCCGCGCAGATAAGGTATGGCGACACTATTGATGAGAAAGTAGCAGCACAAACTTATGATTATCAATGTTGCAGCCAGACGGAGGCGCCGTTGGGCTAGCGCGATCAATCCGAAACTCAGCCATAAGACCGGGATTGTTTCCTGGAAAGTCATTGAAAAGAGGAAAAAAATAATGGCGGCGGTATAGTTCTTTTTTTCGTAAAAGCAGAATGCGGCCAATACGGTGGGAATGGCAAAATAAATCTCGTGAAAACCGTATACCAGGCAGAGGTTCATGTTAAAAAATCCGGGAATGAGAAAGTATATTATTCCGAAGAACATGCTTTCCCGTGTTGAAAATTTCAGTATCCGGCACAAGGTGTAAATCATTATCCCACCGCTGCCTAGCACCACCGAACTCATCAGAAAAAAAGCATATGGACTTCCGAATAATTTCATATATGGCAGCAGTATAGCCAATCCAAGACAGAAACGCGACCCCAGAAAATTGATGTGCATTTTGTTGAGCCAAAACCACTTGCCTTTTAAGGTGTTGTGCAGTGATTCGTAGAAATAACCCCAGTCCGCCCAGCAGAGGTATGCCGTGTCGAATGCCTTTTTCTGAAGATAATAGCCATATGTGATGAACAAAACAGACATCAACAATACCGGTAATATGGTTTTCCATGTTGAAGAGTTTTTATGCTCATGAAGAATTGTTCCACTGTGAAAAAGGAGTAGATAACGGAATAAGACCAATCCGCAGATCATCACAAAAAGATAGGTACTGTGAACTCCGATGGGGATAAAAAACAGGAGCGGCATAAACCACAACGGTCGGAGTGCGCGGTTGACGTCATCAAATGGGTTATCGCTCAGGGCATATTTTATTGCGATTACATATGCGCCGGCGATAAGCAGAACGGAAATAATCCATGATGTCGGAAAAAGAACCGCTCCGATCTTTTCGCGGCACATGGCGGCATATAAAACCATGTTGAGAAATTCAATTTCAAAGAAGGTGTTATATATGCCGATACTCAGGAAACAGCTCCACAACATTCCCCATCCGCATATTTTTAACGCTGAAATATTTTTATTTTGCAATGTGTTACCCATTTTTCATTCGGTTCATTCGATAAAAATAGCATGTTTTCGGCGAGATTCAATTTGTTGCTGACTTTGAAATATC
>QKAL01000039.1 GCA_003246475.1 Lentisphaerota bacterium | reverse complement strand
AGCTGTTTCCGGGCCTGACGGATCAGACCGATCATATCGTTCATGGTAGCGGTAAATTCCACACAGCGGATGCCCGCGTCGTAATATGCCTGGCACGCCGGAACCAGAAATTCTACTTCGTTAGTTCGAAAAACCGGCAATACACCGGACTGCAGCATTGCGGCAATTGTCTGTATTTTTTTCATGATCAACACCTCAATTAGTAAGATCACATTTCACCTAAAAGCAATTCTTTGATAAGGTTTACCGATTTCTCCGGTCCGGCAAAAGCCCATACCTGGCGCTCATCTACCGATTCAGTACGTCCCGTCTTCCCTCCTATGGCCGGAAGGTGGTATTCCATCTCGCTGAAATCTCCGAGCCGCGGACTGGAAACATTACAGCATTGAATCATGAAATCTGGCCGCCCCGGTATGCCTGAAGGGTCGGCGTATTCGGCGGAAGGGTTAAGCTGAAAATTCATTACAATCAAAGAGGCATTTTTCCCGTGTCGCATGTAGTATCCCATCCGCCCGGTCAAGCCAGCACTCCCGATCCCGATCTTGTGTTCACCGGGCGCATCCATCCGCCAGCAAAAGCCGCGAGAATATACGGAGAGATTCAAGGGTGAGCCGAAACATATTTCCGGCTCTACACGTGAATACGTCGGGACAAACATTTCACCGCCCAATGGCATCTGCACCAGATGCCAGAGTCCAACCGGGAAAGACGACTGAGAATCTGTAAAAGCCAGGGAACTCCTTACCGCATATCCGGCAAAACCAACCTGCGGATAACGAAAATCATCTCGTGGCAGAGGATTGCCAACCGGAGATATCCGCTTGGCCATCCGCAGCGCAATATCGTCTCCAGTCCGGTAGGAATGCAATGTCAGGTCATTACACAAAGTCACCCCGGTTTCGTCATGTTCCATCTTATAGTTTCCCGGATCTAGCTGCCGGGGCTGATGATATTTTTTCTTATCGGGAAAATCCGGAAGAAAGAAGTCTGCCTCGGGGACAATCCAGCTCCGCTCTCCGCCACTGTTACACCAGTCTAAAGAGGAAAACATAGCCTCGGCCGACGTTTTTTCCCGCAGTGCCGGGTGTGTCCACAGCAGATTATCATAACGCCCTTCCGGGAACAGCCCGATAACACGGCCGCCATGCCGCAATACCACAATTTTTTCACCTGATGGCCCGGTCAACACCGCTGCCTGCCGTCCGACATCGTGCAATACCGATAACAGCGATTCTTTCTCTAACTCCATACTCACCGCCAGACCCTCCCGTTATTCGACCCGTCTGCCAATTCTTCCACTTCCCGTAGCGATACCAGATTAAAATCATCCTGGATAGAATGTTTTAAGCAGGAAGAAGCTACTGCGAAATCAACCACTTCCCGAGCATCCATGCCGGTGAGAATACCGTAGACAATCCCCGCCGAAAAAGCATCACCGCACCCGATACGGTCCACAATTTCCATCCGGTATTCACTACCGGTCACGACACCGGCTTCCGAACACAACAATCCAGAAAAAGTATTGACTGATGCAGACTCAATCTGCCGCAATGAATAAGCGACTGCCTTGAATCCAAACTTCTCACGCAACGCCGCTGCGCTTGCCGTCGGTTCAAGATCAATATCAAACAGCGTCCTGGCATCATGATGGGTTCCAACGAATACATCAACGTACTGCATCAGTTCAGGCAATACGCGCCTGGCATCTTCTATACTCCATAACGTACTGCGGTAATTGACGTCAAAACTTACCGTCAAACCGAGGCCCTTCGCGGCAACAAGCCCCTCTCTTGCCGCCGCCAGTGCCTTTTTTCCCAGAGCTGGGGCCGTCCCGGTAATGTGGAACCAGTCCTTGCCTTCCAACACCCCAGCCCAATCAATATCTCCGATTTCAATGTCGCGAAAGCTACTGCCCCCTCTATCATAAACAACCTTTCCTGACCGTTGGGAAGCTCCCGCTTCCATGTAAAGTATTCCCAGCCGTTCCCCGCCTCTTGCGATATAATCGGTGTTAACCCCATATTGCCTCAGATAGTTCACGCACGCTTGTCCGATCTCCTGTTCTGGTACCTTGGAAACAGCCCTTGCATTCCCCCCCCATTGCGCCAAAGCATCGTCCCCGTCAACAATCGCACACGCTGAAGTTTCATTAACGATCCGAGGACGAACATCGGCCTTGAAACCACCCATCCGCATCTTCTTCTGGTACTGCCGCAACGACTTGGTGCCATGGGTATGGATACCCCACATATCGGTTGTAACCAATATTTCAGCAGCCGTAACCGCATCCCCGCGGACCATACCACAAGCGGTCATCGCCTTGACACAGAAATCTTTTAAAGAATCATGTCCGACAACCATTTATTTTCCTCGACCATCTCGTTGATATTTCCGGACGGGCTGACTGACAGCCATAAGGTCAACCCGAACCGGAAATCTTTTTTTATAAACCATTGACAACGTTAATTGCCTTCCCGCCATTATGAACGCGGATGACAATTCCAGCAGCGTCTTCACGAAGCTTCCGTACCGCCTGGGCACTTACTGAAGCAATATGGCTGGTAACAACTACGGTGGGGAACTTAAGCAGTTCGGAATCAAAGTTTATCGGTTCCGGGTCGGTTACGTCCAGCGCCGCCGCCGCGACCTGTCCGCTCTTGAGTCCGGCAATCAGATCTTCGGTTCGGATAAGGGTACCGCGCGAAGAATTGACGATAATAACGCCCTTTTTCATCTTGCCGATACTGTCGACATTAATCATATACCGGGTATGGTCATTGCTGGGGCAGTGCAGAGTAATGAGGTCACTGCCGCAAATAATCTCGTCAAGGCTGACCGATACGCAACCCGCAGCCTCAATGTCCGTCGGAGCGGCCACCGGATCGAAAACCTGAACTTTACATTTGAACGCCTTGAATCTCGCCGCGACTTCCCGTCCAATGCGCCCGAAACCAATCACCCCGACAATCATGTTCCTCAACGCGTGCATCTGAGAGAGAGAAACCGCCGGTTTCCACTGTCCGTTGCGCACGTTGTTGGCCGAGGGGGTGATCTGGCGGGTAGCGTCCAGCGCCAGCGCCAGGGTATGATCCGCGACTTCGTCAATACAATAATCAGGGATGTTACAGACAGGAATGTTTTTCGCCGCCGCCGCCTTGAGATCAACGTTGTCAACGCCGATCCCGTAACGGACAATGACTTTGCATCGCGACATGGCAGCGATCACGGCCGCATTGATCGGCGCGAACTGCGTTATCACATAATCTGCATCGGCAATCGCGTCAATGAGCCTGTCCTGAGCCTGGGTCTGCGGAAATACCACTTGACATCCAGCCTCTTCCAGAAGATTTTTCTCAATATCGATATTTCCACCGGCAAAATCCGTTATTACAACCTTTTTCATTAGTCATGTTCCCTTACGCTTGATTATTCTGCGATAAATTGATTTTTTAATGTTCCGATTCCTTCTATCTCCACTTCATAGACATCCCCCGGCTTAAGCCATACCGGAGGCTTGCGGGCAAAGCCGCATCCCGCCGGAGTTCCGGTAAGTATTACCGTACCAGGTAGCAGCGTCATCCCTTGCGACAAATAGCTGATGAGGTAGGGAACACTGAAGATAAGCAGGTCGGTCCGGGCTTCCTGCATGGTGGCACCGTTCAAACGGCCACTAACCTTGATGTTGCCGGGATTGAGCTTTGTTTCAATCCATGGCCCCAGCGGGCAGAAATGGTCGAAAGACTTGGCCCGTGCCCACTGTCCATCCGAATTCTGACAGTCGCGTGAACTGACATCGTTGGCGCAGGTATAGCCAAAGACATAATCCAGAGCGTTTTCCTCGGAAACATCGCGGCACTTTTTGCCGATGATAACAGCCAGTTCCGACTCATAATCAACCTGTTCCGGCGCGATCCTGGGAATTACGATCTTCTCCTCCGGATCCGCCAGACAGCTGGTGGCCTTGATAAAGAGCAGCGGTGATTTCGGAATATCATCGCCACCCTCTTCTGCATGAGCCTTGTAGTTTCTACCGAAACAGAGAATATTTTCCGGGACGACCGGCGCGAGTAATTTGACAGTACTCAGATCATAAATTTCATCGGTCTCGATAAAATCCCCGAACATGTCGCCGCTGATTGTGTTGAGGTGGGAACCGTGCACAACGCCATAACGAACTTTCTGATCTCCGGCGCAGAATCTTGCGATCTTCATAAAATTTTCCTCTTGCAATTTTAACGTTTACAATAAAAAACTATTTATACTCCTGGAACGTATCCCTTTCCGAAACAACAATCCAAAGGTTTCTTAAAGCCATCGCCAAAGGGCATCCAGGAGGTGATGCCCCCGTCGACGATGAGCGTTTGACCCAGAATATACCGGGCCCCCTGCGATGCCAGAAAAACCGCGACATTGCCAATATCCGCAGGCTGACCGATAAACCCTGCTGGAATACCCTCCGCGCAAGCTTCGGGGTCATATTCGGGAACCACCTTGTAAAGATTTTCAACTTCAACCGATCCCGGAGCAATACCGACAACCCGGATGCCCAGAGGAGCAAGTTCGATGGCGAGTTCCCTGGTGTAGGAGATTATCGCCCCCCGGGTCCCGGCATAAACCGAATGCTCACGATATCCCTCATAAGCATGGATTGAACTGATGTTTATCACGACCCCGCGGCTCTTTTCCAATTCCGGGACAAGCGCCTGAGTAAGAAAAAACGGAGCTCGGACATTCACCTTGTAGAGCAGATCAAATTGATCTTTATCCACCAGTTCGAAGGGCTTGTTCAATGTGATCCCGGCATTGTTGACCAATACGTCGATTCCGCCAAGAAATTTTACCGCTTTCTCGGCCATCTCTTGAATCTGGTCAATTTCGGCAAAATCCGCTTGCAGCGCCGCAGCCTTCCCTCCGGCGGCTATGATCTTTCCGGTTTCCTCTTCCGCCCCCTCCGCGCTTCTGGAATAATGCAGTACCACATGTGCCCCGGCCCTTGCAAACGCAATCGCTATCCCGCGACCAATTCCGGTTCCCGCACCGGTGACCAGTACTCTTTTTCCCTTTAATGTTTCCAAGGACATTCTACCCTCCGCCTAATGATCGATTTTATCTATATGCAGCGAGTCGCCGGGAACCATGATCCGCCCATCCAGCCCCAAACGCCTGGATTCAGCCAGAAAAGTTCCCGGGTCCCCGCCGTGTTCGACAAAGACACCGAAATGACAGCCTATGAGTATGCGAGGTCGGATTCTTGCCGCCAGAACGCATGCCTCAATCGCATTTAAATTACCATACGCCCCATTGATCGGAGCGATCATCACATCTACGGTTACATATCCCAGTGAAGCCGTTATTCGTTCAATATCCAGACCGCTGTCTCCGACATTGTAGATATTGACTCCATCAAAAACAACGAAAAACCCAATTGCTTCAGGCGCAAGGTTTCCATGATCCGCATACACCGCACGAACTTCAGCCCGCCCACCGATTGAAGTGGAATTTCCTGTGCTCAGGATGCAATACCGCTCAGAGTCAATCCCGGCCGAACGGTAAGCCGCCTCACAGTCGGGAGCCCCTATAAAAGACATGTCGCTCCTTGCCGCAAAAACGTTCAAAGCATCAATATCCAGATGATCCAGGTGCGAATGTGTGTTGAGCATAACATCGGCGAAGAGTTCTTCAGGTGCCGAATAAGGAGGTTGAAGCCTTTTAAACCCCACTTCCCGTTCCACGCAATCAGTAAGGTAGGGATCAATCATCAATGAAAGTCCGTCACCTTTGAGTATGAAACCTGCCTGTCCCAGTGAAATCAAATCCACACCATGCTCGGAATCCTGAATATACATGTCTGCTCCCCTCATATATCGATTATGATTATAATTATAGTGTTATCGAGAAGCATTTTCTCTCCTTTTTTTTCGAAGTTGTTTACATTATTTTCGAATTATGCTATAATAACGATACACAAAAAGGGGCAAGTACATGGAGACAATGCAACAGAAGAGCAATTTTGAAAATCTGGTGGAGTCGAAGGAGTTTGCCGAATTCACCACGCTGCTGATAAAAATCACCGGACTGGCAATGGCACTGAACTCCCCTGAAGGCAAAAGTCATAATAAGCTTCTCGGCGGAAACAGGAATAATAAAGTATGTTTGATGATCCGCAATTCGACGCAAGGCCTCCCCAAATGCCTTGAGTGCGACCGCCGCCACTACCTTCTCGCCGTACGTTCGAAAGCGCCTTTAATCTACACCTGCCATGCAGGTTTCTGGGACATGGCGGTCCCGGTCTTTGTCCAGGGGCGTCATATCGCCACCATCTCCAGCGGGCAGGTACTGCCGGCACCGGTTTCCGAGGAAGGATTTCAGGCGTTGCGCAAAAGGCTTGACTGGATGAAGATTTCCGATAAGACCCTGAGAAGCGCCTATGAGTCGGCACCATACCTTCCCCGTGAAAAACTACGTTATGTAATGCGGTTGCTGGAGATGTTCGCCAATCAGCTGTGCGAAAGCCTCAGGCATATCCGTGAACTGGAAGAAAGACTGGAGAAGCGGGAAATACGTCTCGCCAGGGAATATATCCAGGGGAATTTCGGCAATCCGTTGCTTTCTCTTTCTGAGGTGGCAGATCATGTAGGGTTTTCCAAGGCACATTTCTCCCATCTCTTCAAACAGGTCACCAAAGTACCATTTACGACATTTGTTCAGGAATGCCGTATCAATGCCGCCAAACATCAACTTACACAGAGCGACAAGAGCGTCACCGAAATCTGTTTCACCTGCGGATTCAACAGCATGACCCATTTCAACCGCATCTTCCGCTTATTTGAAAAGGTATCGCCGGGAAAATTCCGTAAGAATCTCGCTAAATAATCCGCAGGTGCCATGGCTATTATGAGCATCGGTTCAGATATTCGGGATACAACGCATGTACCAGACCAAATTCCAATCCACGCAATTCGGCAAGCCCTCGCAAACGCCCTATTGCAGTATAACCCGGATTGGCGCACGACGGTTTCTTCAGATCATCCAGCATTGTATGGCCATGATCGGGACGAAACGGCAGCCGCCAATCCCCGCGTCCTGCCTTCAAACGCCGTATCTGTTCTTCATGGATCGCACGTACCATGCCATACATGTCGACGCATCCATCCAGGTGATTGGCCTCGAAGAAATTGCCGTCGCTATCATGCTGGGTACTACGCAAATGCACAAATCCCACCCTGTCCGCGCATTCCTTGAACATCCTGACCAGATCATTATCCAAACGTCCACTGAACGACCCGGTACAGAAACAGATGCCGTTGGCCGGACTGTCCACCATCGCCAGCAGTTCCTTGATATCTTCGGCAGTGCTGAATATCCGAGGCAGCCCAAGTACGGAAAAGGGCGGATCATCGGGATGAATCACCATCCGGCAACCAACGGATTCCGCCACCGGACAGACCTGCGTTAGAAAATATTTCAGATTGGCTTTCAGCTGTTCTCGGTCGATATGGGCATATTTTTCCAGCATCATCCGAACATCATTCAGCGTAGTGCCCTTAAACCCCGGAAAATTGTCAATGATATTTTTCTCCAGCTGTTTGATCTCATCGATTGACAGGCTGTCGAAATAGTTCCGGGCAACGGCAAGAAGTTCCGGCGCATAATCGGCTTCGGCTCCATGACGTTTCAAAATAAAAAGATCAAATGCGGCAAACATCTTTCGATCAAAAAACAACGCCTCCGAGCCATCCGGCAGACGGTAACGCAAATCCGTCCGGATCCAATCCAGAACCGGCATAAAGTTATATGTCACTATATAAATGCCGCATTGACCGAGATTCCGCAGCGAGGTCTTGTAATTTTCAATATATTCTTCATAACGCCCGGAACAAGTCTTGATATCCTCGTGCACCGGCACACTCTCAACCACACTCCAGCGCAGACCGGCAGCCTCGATCATCGCCTTACGCGTCATAATCTCGTCAACCGTCCACACCTCGCCATAGGGAATATGATGCAGTGCCGTAACAACACCGCTGGCTCCAGACTGCCGTATATCCTGCAATGAAACCTGGTCGTTTGGGCCGTACCAGCGAAAAGTCTCTTCCATAAACATATCGAGGAACTCCTTTTTTATACTCCGGTAAAAGCGGAGAAACCGCCATCCACCGGCAACACGCTGCCGGTAACAAACTTCGATGCGTCGCTGATAAGGTAATGAATACAGCCATAAACCTCGTCCTGCTCGCCGAACCGTCCCATCGGAGTCTTGTTTATGACCTGCCGTCCGCGTTCGGTATAGCTGCCGTCCTCGTTAAGCAGCAACGCACGATTCTGGTTGCCGATAAAAAATCCGGGAGCAATGGCGTTGACCCGGATATTGCCACCGAATTTCTGAGCCAGCTCCACCGCCATCCAGCGTGTAAAGTTCTCAATAGCCGCCTTGGCATTGGAGTATCCAAGCACCCGGGTCAGCGCCTGTGTTGCCGACATGGAAGAGAAATTGACGATACAGCCAGATTTCTGCTGTGCCATCGCCCGGGCAAAAGTAATGGTTGGGATTACCGAACCTTTCAGGTTGAGATCAAGAACCTTGGAATAGTCGTCCATTTTCAGATCAAAGATGGTCTGGTCCGGACCGACTGTCGCCCCAGGCATGTTTCCGCCCGCACCGTTGAGCAATACGTCAATACGTCCATGCTCGGCCATAATCTTTTCGTACACCTCACCCAAATTTTCCTGATCCAGAACATTGCAAACATAACCGGAAACATTTGGAGCGATAGTATTTTTACACTCTTCTACCACCTTTTCAACCGCCTCCTGCCGCAGATCCAGCATCACCAGTGTAGCCCCCTGCTCCAGCAGGTATCTGGCAACTCCACCGGCAAGGACACCGGCAGCCCCGGTAACCACAATCACCTTGTCATCAATGTCGAACAACAAATTTTTCATCTTTATTACCTCGAATTATTATATATAATATTGTATAAGTTCATAACATAATATGACAATACGCGCAAATATGACTTTGACAACATCCAGACAGGTAATATGCCGCCACAAACCTGCTCTGTTGCCTGCCGCCTTACCCGCAGCATTGCTCAATATTTTATATACAACGGCAACCAGCCCCCTCACATGCTTAAAAAAAACGGTATTCCCTGATTATAAAAATCTTAGGCCAATTTTTTTTAAAAAAAATTCATTTTAAGAAACACAAACTATTGACTATAATCTGTAAATGTTGTAAAATCATTCACAGATGTTTTTTTAATGGGTTTCCTTTGTCACATAGAAAATCGAGGCTGATATTTCTTTTGTCGGGAATTTCCCATTTCGTCGAACAAGAAAACAATTTCCAAAGAAGCGAGGTATTCCCGATGAACATCTATGTGGGAAACATTCCCTATAGTGTCAATGAAGGCGATCTCACGAACGCTTTTGAAGCGTTCGGAGAAGTCGTGTCCGCAAGAATCGTCAATGATCGTGAAACCGGCAAATCCAAAGGTTTTGGCTTTGTCGAAATGAACGACAACGATGCGGCCCAGAAAGCCATTGAAAGCCTCAACGGCAGCGATTTTGGCGGCAGAAAGGTTGTCGTCAACGAAGCCCGTCCCCGCGAAGACAGAAAGCCGGGAGGTTTTTCCGGCGGCAACCGTCGTCCGGGCGGTGACCGAGGCGGCTTCCGTCGTTAAGCTGACGTCTTCCTGACATAGCTTATGAAGGCAGTGTATAACACACTGCCTTCTATCTTTTTTGCCTGAATCATTAACGGCGGAAACAAATATTGACGGAACATTATTCAATAACGCAATGGCACTTTTCGGGATCTTTTGCCATCATCGCCAGCGAAGAGGAACTGATGGCGTTTTATTCGCGCCTGTTCTCTCTTTTCCACCGGGAGGCCGCAGTCATTGGCCATCCTCGCAGAATCATCGGCTTTGAACGACTTCTTCCCGAAGGCGAATCAGAACGCTTTCTGGGCATGGAGATTTCTCCGGATCATGCTGGCTCAACGGAGTTATCATACTTGTTTCTTGACGATTGTCTGATGTCGATCTCCAATCCGTCGGGAAGCCGAAAAAAATCGATAAAATGGTTGTGGCAAGCCAATTCAAACGGTTCACTGATCGGGGAGTTTCAGCTTTCTGATGATCCTACCGCAATATACCGGATATCGGCAAACGCATATATAACACCAGACAATCCTTCCGATCACGACGCCGTTCTCCTGACCGATTATGATCCGGCATGGCCGGAACAATACCGACAGATGGCCACAGAACTGCAAACCATGCTCGGCGCACAGGAAATTCTGCGACTGGAGCATTACGGCAGCACAGCTATTCCCGGCCTCCCCGCCAAACCGGTTATTGACATCCTTATGGAAGTGTCTTCTTTTGATAGCGCCCGGCCATGGTTGCTGCCGGCGTTAAACCAAAAAAACTGGGAGTACTGGTGGTATGGAGACCATATGGTCTTCGTCCGGCGCGATCAAAACACCGGAATCAGAACCCATCATCTGCATGTCGCGCCGAAAGCTCACCGGCTGTGGGAAGGACTGGAATTTCGGGACTACCTGATCTCCCACCCCGATGTCGCCGAAGAATATGCCGCTTTGAAAACAGAACTGGCACAATGTTTTGCCGCCGACCGGGAAGCATATACCAACGCCAAAACAGAATTCGTCCGCCGCATCACCGCCCAGGCACAAAACGGAACCCCCCGCCGCATCTTTAAAACCATTTAGGAAATAACTTCATCGCTGATCAGAGCAAGGGGTTTTATCGAAAATATCCTTATAACAGCTACCCCTTTCAACGAAAATATCCCGGGGCGGCACCACATTGGGCTTGATTTTTGTCCCGCCACTGCCATATTACTTCAAGGGAGAATATAATATCGTATGCTGTAAGCGGGTTATTCTTGGGCCGGAGTGGTTGGCTGGTCTGTTAATTTTTTGGCTGTAGCGGCCAGACAGGAGAATATTTTTTTCATGCAGCATTACTGCGAACATTGCCGGAAAAATGTTGAAGCAAGGCGCTCGCCATTTTCCAATGCGTTGATATGTTCGATCTGCGGCAGTGAGTTTGGCGCTGATTTTCTGATGTCGGGAACAATTGTCAGTGGCTTCCGCATCGAAGAAGAAATCGGCCGCGGCAGTTTTGGCGTAGTATACAAAGCCATGCAACTCAACCTGGAACGAATGGTTGCTTTAAAAGTTCTCTCTGATGAACTTGCGCAGGATACGGACTTTGTCGATAATTTTTTCCGAGAGGCCCGTCTGGCGGCCAGCCTCAGTCATCCCAATATTGTTCAAGCGTTTGACGCCGGAGCTACCCCGGAAGGTATATATTACTTTGCCATGGAATTGATCGAGGGGGAAACCCTGGAATCACGGATTCACCGTGTCGGGCGCATGGAGCCGGAAACAGCGGTAGAAGTCGCCCTGAAAATCGCCAGAGCTCTAGAATACGCCTGGGACCGTCAAAAACTTACCCACGGCGACATCAAACCGGAAAACATCATCCTCAACAGCTCGGGAGAAGCAAAGCTCGCCGACCTGGGGCTGGCAAAGACCGCCTACGAGGAACGTACCGGTCACCTCATGGTTACCCCGCTCTATGCCCCGCCTGAACTCATCAGCGGAGTCAGCGACTTCGACCCGGTTCGAGCCGACATCTATTCTTTTGGCGGAACATTTTATCATATGCTGGGCGGAGTTCCGCCATTTAATGAAGATGATCCCGATAAAGTAATGGAGATGCACCTCAACGACACTCCCGAGTCGCTGGCTGCCCGTTTCCAGATCAACTCCAATCTATCATTCATCACCGACCGGATGTTGGCAAAAAATCCCGACGAACGCCCCCTCTCCTGGCGCGAGATTATCGAATCGCTGGAAGCAGTAGACCTGTCTTTACCTTCATTAAGCAAAAGCACCCGCCGAGCTCCGATTTCCGCCCGGCACAAGGATACTTTTTTCAGACAGAAATTTCGCCTCGTAATCGTTATTGCCATTCTGTTGCTGATCATTCCACTGCTGGTTTTTCTGATCTACCATTTTAAAGAAACGGCAAAAGCAAAGCAACAGCAGGAAAATCTGATAGCTCGCGATGCCGAGTGGAACAAACTCAAAACCGACATAAAATTCCTGAACGAACAGAAAGCACTGGAAATGGTGCGCAAATACGTAAATGAACACAAGGAAGATGTTCCTGTTGATGCGTTTAAGACATTGAACTCGCTCGAACGTGATTCCGCCCAGGCGCAAAAAAGGAAAGCATTACTGGCTGAGTTCGATACCGAACTGGATGAACTGAAAAAACTGTTGGAAAGACCTGATTTAGCCTCGTACAACGTCGGCGAGCTGCTGCGCATCCAGACCAGACTGATCAATATGTTGAAAAAAATAAGTGACAACAAATTCATTTATGACCGCATGTCGCCCGGCGACAAACTCTTTCTTGATGAAAAAGTCAAGGAATTGAAAGAGGCATTGAACGTCCAGAAAAGTAATGAGTTGAGCAAACAATCCGCGGAGCAGGATCAACGTAATCGGACGCGGGCAGAGCAACTGCAGAAGCAGAAAAAACAAACCGAGATCATCAATGCGGAAATCAACAACTTCCGCCTTGCTGTTGCTAAATTTCTGGCACTTCCTGAAAAACAGCGTAATGCCGTAACCTACGGACAATGCTTCGGTGTCATCTCCAAAAAAGACCTGCCTGAGGAGCTGTATCGCCTTCAGGATTTCATCAAAAATCTTTACGAAATCAAAAAAAATATCTACAGTACCATGTCAGAAAACAGACAATGTTTTGTCAATCAAATATTTACCCAGAACAATGAATTAAACGGATTTACCATAACGGATATTGATCGGGTCAATCTGCAACTGGAACGTAAACTTGATTATGGCGCACTTAAAAAGAAGATTCCGCTGCGACAGTTCAAAAATTCGGTCCGGGTAAAAATTGTATATGATTTCATCTGTACACCAGAGTCCCTGGAAAAGATCAGTTCGAATGACATCAATGTCATCCTGCGTTTCTTACTCGACAGCGGTGAGTACGAAAAATTCGACACCGTGATGAAACGACTCAATAATATGTCGGCTTCAGAAGTAAAAATGTGGGAGGACGTGGCAAAATTGTTCCGCAACGCACCAGCCGAAGCAGCTGAAATAAAACTTTGGAACCGCTCGCTTGAACAGATCGGGCAGAAGATGTATCCAGCCGCATACACCACCTTGAACCAGCTCATTTTCAATGGAAAAAACTCCGAGTTTCTGGAACGTCAGGCAGCGGAAATCGACCATATCCGCGATATGCTCTGGACCTTTTCGCCGGAAATACGTTTACTGGAAATGCTTAATGATTTTAATACCGCCATGAAAGAAAAGAAGTATGTGGCGGCGTTGCAGATTGCGATGTCCGCCCATTCGCGCTATGCGAAATGCCCGGACATCGATCCGGCCCTGATAAAACGTCTGGACGAAAACAAACTCCATATACAGAAAATAATGTCGACGCAGCCTAACGAAGTTGCGAACAGCGATATGGCCTCATTATACTGGCGTTCATATCAGCCGGGCACCATATGGATATTCAACCAGATGGTAAAAAACAATAACTGGCTGCAGTCGGAACCGCCGGTATCTTCTGCGCTGGCATT
>QKAL01000032.1 GCA_003246475.1 Lentisphaerota bacterium | reverse complement strand
GCAAGATAATACTTATCGTCGAAAACATTCCCGGGTATGACGGTGGTGAGAGTATTGGCGAATATAACCGACAGCCGAATGATATTCTGGCCGCCTTGCTGTCGCCTGAAATCCGGCAGCCGGCGATTTCGGCCGGCGCTTCTGAATCGTTGCTGCAGCAGTTGATTATTCCGGATATTCCGTTGCTGGAGCGTTGGGTGAAGTTCCAGCCCTATTGGGAGCGGATTGTCAATTGCGCCCCTGCCGCTATTTTTAATGCGGCGATCAAGCTGGTTACGGAAAATGAACTTAGCGCCTTCACCATAAATGATATCAACCGGAGTTTCACTTCACCCGATAATGTCGCTGTTTTGCGTAAGGCGGGCCTGGCGCGGTGTGTTTGCGGTGTTGATAATTTAAATTCCGGTTTGGATAATGAGATTTTCTGTAGCGTATATAACATTGAGAACTTTGTCTGCCCCGAATGTGAACATGTACGGAAGTCATTGGAACAACTGGCCGGCATGAAGATAGTTGATTTTGACGACTGGATTCAGGCGACTGAACTGGCAGTCAACAAGTTGACGGTAAACGGTATCGCGGCGTTGCGGATCTCCGTGCCGGTCCGGAATCTGGCCAACCCTTCCTATGCCGATGCTGAAGCCGCCTTCAATAAATTGCTGGACGGGACATTCGAGGGCAAAGATGTTTTATGTCGCTATATGATCCGTCATGTGATGCGTCTGTGCCAGCGCTTGTGCCTCTGTGTTCAGATGCATAACATAGCCATTCCCGATTATGCCGAAGCCAGGGCTTTTTTCATGGAATACCACAAGGTCAAATTTGATATTATGACGGATCGTTTTCTTTATCATGTCAAATACCTTCCGAACGTTTACTGGAATGTCGGGCGCCTTTGTGCTTTAAAGCCGTGCCATGCCGCTAGGGTTCTAGGAGAGGTGCTGCTTGAGGTACCGGTCAATAAGATTTCCATTCTGGGCAGCGGATTATATCATTCGTGGCTGGCTGCCGGAGCGGCGGTACGAACGCGGCGTCTGCTGGCGATGTTTCTATATAATCTGCTGCGCCAAGGCGTTGCCAACGAGAAAAGGATTGAGATTATAGCCAGGATGTGGCTGTATGAAAACCCGGCCATGCTTTATGAAAAAAATTACGTTTCCGGAAACAACGCCACCTGATTCATTTCTATATGATGAGGCTATTCGAATAATCAATTAGTCCAAGCTCCTTAATATCACGTTATTTTCTTTGGCGCTAGATTTGATGGTTAAATATAGAAATAAAGAAAATTGTTTGAACGGGTGTGGATTTTATTGCGATGACGATTTATTCTTAGTAGAAGTGACATTAACGTTGTTAAAGGTATCGTCGTCGGTGTTGTGTTTTTATGGAGAATTCAGATGATTTTATTCGTGGCAGATGACCATTATGGCAGTCATCCCGGGCTGGAGATTTATGAACGGATCAAGGATTGTTATCCGGGTATGCTTTTTTATGAAAACGATTGGAGCGGTTTTACCACCGTCAATATGGAACGGGATTGTGATTTACTGATCCTTAACATGATAGCAGATACCTGCGGCAATCCTCTTCCCGGGACGGAAGTTGAAACCGCAGTTAAGTCGTATTTGGAGCGCGGCGGCAATATGTTGTTGCTGCATGGTTCGAGCGCTGCGTTCTGGCACTGGAAATGGTGGCGTGAGATTGTGGGTTTGCGCTGGGTTCGCGGTAATGATCCTGAAGGTGTAACTCCATCAACGCATCCGAAACATCCATATACACTACGTATTGCAAAATCGAGCCATCCTCTTTGCGAAAGATTGCGGGCGGTGGAATTGCCGGATGACGAGATATATATCAATCTTGAACAGACTGCTCCGGTCCATGTGATTATGGACACACAGATTGAAGAGGGGATATTTCCGCAATGTCATGAGTCTGTGACCCCATGGGGCGGCAGGATTATCGCGTTTATTCCCGGTCACGAAAAGGCCGTAACTTCCCATCTTGATGTTATCTACGACATTCGTGTTTTAATAGATTATTTGTTATCATTATAGGTGAGGTTGTACAAGAATGAAGTCAGCATTTTTTGTTAATGATCCGGGTACTATAAATTATGTTTACGCCAAAGGCCGTAAAGAGCGTATCGCCGCGATTTCCGAGTTGTATCCGGAAATAATTTCCGGCAAAGATTTCGAACGCCATTCTGTTGCGTTGAAAGACATTGAGGCCGTTTTTTCGACGTGGGGTATGTTTTGCCCGACCGAGGAACAATTGGATATGATGCCGAAGTTGCAGGCGGTCTTTTATGCTGCCGGGGCGACTGATAAATTTGCCCGTCCATTTCTGCGGCGGGGAATAAAAGTTTTTAGTTCATGGCAGGCCAATGCCATCCCGGTGGCGGAATTTTGCGCGGCACAGATACTGCTGGCGCTGAAAGGTTTTTTTCGCAATACGCGTGAACTAAAGTCCAAGGAAAAGTGGACGCGTGAAGCGCATGGAGCATTTGTTGGACCGGGAATCTTTGAAGAGATGGTGGCGTTGATCGGTGCGGGGGCTATCGCGCAGAAAACCCAGGAATTTCTTGCCAAGCATGATATTAATGTTGTCGTGATTCCTTCCCGCAAGGAAAACCGGACATTATCACTTGAAGACGCATTTAAGACCGCATTTGTGGTCAGTAATCACCTGCCGGACCGCAGCGACAACCGCGGCGTGATTAACGGCCAACATTTCCGTTCGATGCGCCCCGGTGCGGTTTTTGTCAATACCGGGCGCGGCGCTCAGGTCAATGAAACGGAAATGATCGCGGCATTGAAGGAACGTCCCGACCTGACCGCCTTGTTGGATGTTACCTATCCGGAACCCCCGGAAAACGGTTCCGCGCTCTATACTTTGCCAAATGTCCATCTTTCATCCCACATTGCCGGATCGGTAAACAACGAGGTGGTACGGATGGCCGATTACATGATTGAGGAATTTGTGCGTTTTCAGTCCGGTGAGACGCCAAGATATGAAGTCACTGAATCGTCGCTGATGACCAGCTGAGATCAGGTCAGATCGGAAAATACCCGTACCGGGCGGCAGTCTCCTTCTGATTCCGACGCCTGTGATGCCGAGGTGATTCCGGTCAAAACCAGCAACGAATCGATGCCAAGGCGATTGGCCCCCCGGATATCCGAGGTCAGTGAATCGCCGATCATCAGTATCTGCCGCATTTCCGGTTTGGGGGTGAGTCCGAATCGCGCGGTGAGGCGGTGCAGTGCGTATTCGTAGATCATCGGATACGGTTTGCCGAAATAGAGCGGTTCTTTTTCAATTCCCATTTCATTGAGCAATCCGCAGATAAACCGGGCTTTGGCGCCTGCGCCGATGCCGTATTCTCCCCTGACGCGCCCCGGCCAGTAACTGTCTGGATTGGGGACGATAAGTGGCCGTTCCGGGTGGCGGATAAGGAAATTGAACACCGCGTGGATGTTGTCCTGCCAGTTGTAGAACCCTTCGCCGATGATGACCCCTTCGCACTCTTCAATACGCTTGATGTCGCGGCATGGAACCAGTCCGGCGCGGCGGGCATAGCACGGCACTCCGAGGTCGCCCATGATGAAGAACATTTTTCCCTGGCACTGTTGTTCTTCGGCATATTCCTCCAGCGCCATGGAACAGGAGATTATCTCTTCCGGCGCGACATGAAGTCCGGCGCGCTCCATCAGTTCGCTTTTTTCTTCGGTGGAGTGATTGCCGTCGTTGGTGAGCAGCCCGAACGGGAAAGCAGACTGGCGCAGATACTGCAGCAATTCCTCCGCTCCGGGCAGGAGTTTTCCGGCAGCGATCAGCGTACCGTCGATATCGAACATCAATGCCTTATAAAGATGGCGGTTATTTTCCCACCATGAACGAAACTTTTCCATGTATTGCCTTATCGTTGATGCTTTTCAAAAAAGTAATATAACACCGGGTGAGGGAAGAATCAATAATGGAGGATTTCGGCGGTCGGCGGTTTTTTAAACAGAGGAAATTTGGGCGGAATGATCCGGGGCAGGATGCTTTGGGGGATATCCTGCAGATATGCCGAGTCGACGGTCTGGACAAAATACCAGCCGAGAACGGATACCGGGCTGAATGCGATCATGACCTTACGCCCTTCGATATCGAATTCCTGTTGCCGATTCTGAGCTGAGATCATGCCGTTGAGCTGCTGCAGATAAGGAAACTGTTCGAGCGATCGGATTTTTGGCGATGCTCCGGTCATCAACTGTTTGTCTTTCGGTATCGAGGAAAGGACGATCCTGCCGTGCTGGTCAACCAGATACTTATGCATCGTCATATTTATCGGGGCTTTGGCATTGATAAGATTTTTGATGATATATTCAAAACTGATGTCGATCCCTGCTGCTCCGAGTACCTTGCCTTTGCTGTCGATGAGAGGCGCGGCGCAGGGCAGAATATAACTGCCGCTGTGGTCTATATAGGGGCCGCCCCAGAAGACGCGACGCTCGCTGACAGCCTTCTGATACCATGTCCAGGTACGGAAGTCCTGTTTGCCGCCGCTGTCGTCAGTACCGGGGAATGATACCATGATTCCATTGGTCAGCAACGCGAAAAGCCTCCTTGCCGGAACTCCGCTGGAAAGCAGTTGGTTGATCAGCGATTGACGGTTCTGTTCCGTCATATTGATGTAGGGGGTACTTTGAAGAAGCAGATTGAGCGCCTGGTGGCGGAGCGGGTATATTTTTCTGACCGTATTTTCCATTTCTGCTGCCGGCAATGGAAGTGCGGCGGAATAAACCGGATATTCCAAGCTGACCTTGCAGTGGTAGACTGGAGAGTAGATCAAATCCGATGGTGCGGTTGTCGGAGCTGAAAAACTACCGGCATTGTATACTGGACCGGTATAGTTCTGTTGCAAGGGGTTTTCCAAGGCAAAAACCAGATTGGAACTGAATGCGGTAAGCTGGTTTTGCAAATGGAGCAGATATTTGTCGATCATCGCCCCCTGCAGGTCGGTGTTGAACTGAAAGTTTATTCGTTGCAGTACCTGGCTGCCGGTCTCCCGGGCCAGCTGGTTTTCTCGATAGAGTGAATAGGCTACGGTGCCCGCGCAGAAGATCAGGAAAATGCCGAGGAACGTAAAAGTCTTGATCCGGTTGTGGTACATCCTTCGCAATAGCTTCAGCGCCAGATTGTCGGGCTTTGCAGAGACTTCTTCATGGAACATATAGCGGCGGACATCTTCGGCAAGAGTCTTAACATCCTGATAGCGATGTTCGGGATCGACTTCGATGGTCTTGTAGATGATTGCTTTCAGCTGTGCTTGAACCCGCAGATGGGGAATATAATGGCGGACTGGTTCAAAAATCCCGCTGCGGATTTTGGCGGTGATCTCACGGATATTGTCGCCATCGACGCCGCGGTGGAGCGTGACCAGCTCAAAAAGGATCATGCCCAGCGAAAAAATATCGCCGGATTGATTAACTACACCGGTGTTAAGTGTTTCGGGGGCCAGATAACCTGGGGTTCCTTCTACTTCGCCCTTGCGGTATGTTCCCGGCGGGGCGGCGGTTCCCCAGTCCATGATGTAAACTTCGCCGTAGGCGCCGAGCATGATGTTTTCCGGTTTCAGGTCGCCATGGACGATTTCGCGGCTGTGGCTGTATTCAATGGCTTGGCATATTTTGATGAAATATTCCAACCTGCTTCGCAATGACTGCCGTTCCACCGCCTGTGTGATGCGGTTCAGGTTATATTTGACCTTAAGGCGGGTTAGGAATTCTTTCATGGTGATGCCGTCGATGAATTTCATTGCCAGATGCAAACCGCCGCTTTCGTCGGTGTCCAGACTGTAAAGCGGGACGATTGCCGGGTGGTCGAGCTGGGCGTTGAGTTTCGCTTCCGAAATGAATTTTTCAACCGACGCCTTATCTTCAATGTATTCCTTGCGCAATGATTTGATAATGACCGTACGTTCGAGAGCGCGGTCTTTCGCCCGGAAAATTTTGCCGAAACCGCCCTCCGCAAAGAGATCGAGGAATTTATAGCGGCGGTTTACGTTGTTCAATTGCGCCCGCAGTTCCGGCGAATCGCTGGTCTGTAATTGCAGCTTTTCTCCCGCGGATCCTGACTCGGAGAGCAGGGCATCCCCGGTTAACTCCGGACTGGCGGTATGAGCCCACTTTTCATCAAGCCGGAACTGTTCCGACGCTGAAATGCGCCGGGTTCTTTCCGGAGTGTCGTTCAGGATTTCGGTAATTATTTTTTCAGTTATGTCATTGTTCATTTTTCATCATAATCTTCAGCGTTGATGCTGCCGAATCCCTCAACGGTCTGCGGCGGAATGATTAATATACCGCCGGAAAGGTTGCTTTTCCAACCAATATTCAGGAAAATATCAGGTCTCTGAGTTGAATTTGTCCGCCAGTTGCCGGTCGATAGCATAGATGCAGATCTGCTTAGCCCCCTGTTCGGTATAATTGAATTTGAACTTCAGGTTCTTAATCAGGAACTGGACTTCATCCACAATCCGGCGATCATATTTATTGAAGGCTTCGGTCCCGAAATCCTTGATCGCCCGACGGAAATTGTCGTTACTGATAAAGGGGTCGAGGACATTTTCCTTGAGGTTCTGGTTGTACATGCGCAACAATTCCTGAAAATGCGCTGTGTTGATCATCTTTTTGACGCTGGTTCCCTCGTGAATGGTTTTGGCCACATAGCGGCGCAAAGTGTCGTTACGGAATTTTTCTCGTTCGGCAATAGTAGCTTTCTCGCCGAGAAGACGTTTTTCCGTGGTGGAGAAATAATCTTCAGAAACGGAAAAACGGTCATGGGTAAACGGACACTCCACCTCGTTACCGATGTCGTTGTTGATTGCGAACAGGTAATTGAAGATATCGTTGTGGATTTGTTCCTGGTTGTAATAGAACATCGACTCCTTGATTTCCTGCAGGATAACGTAGTCGTACATGTTGACCAGCGAGTCAAGGAAACCGTCGGGGATCTTGTCCTTGATCTTCGGTTCGGAGGCGCAGAAATTTACCACATCCTGGATGTTGATGAGGTATTGGCGGCCGCGGAAACGGCTGAAAAAGCTGTTGAAAACTTCCAGCGAATCGCGACCCGATACACCGCTGCGCCCTTCATCGTTGCCTTGCATGATGATGTTGCGGCGACGGATTCGGTCAAGGCGTTTGACGTCTTTTTCGGTCAGCCAGAACGGGATATTGCCGCTGTATATTTCCATTTTCAGCAACAGCAGGTCTCGGTCGCAGAATTTGCTGTAGATCTCAGCGTCTTCGATCCACTCGCGGACTGCGCCGGAATCCCACATCAACCGCGAGGCAACTATGACTTTTGCGAACGAAGTAAGCACATGCGGCAGGAAATAGCGGTCAAGTATGCCGCCGTAGGCATTATGATAGATGGCCACTTCGGTGGTATAGTCGCGGATATATGGGATTGGAATTTTGATGACACGGTCGGTAAAAGACTTTTCATCGTTGATGACGTCCATGTCTTCGGGATTGACCAGGGCGACGAACATTGAATTGATATGCTCCTCGTAGCACTCGACCTTGTGGATGCCGTCGCTGATTATCCCGTGGATATTGATGACGCGTTCGATGTTGTTGGATTTGACGTCCATGATAGCGAAGATGCCGTTGTTGGTTTTGGCCATTCGCGAATAGGTATATTTAACCTCATTACTGCTGCGGAACAGTGTGTCGATCCATTTCTGGAGCTCGGGGTTGCCGAGGGGGTCTTTAATTACCTTGTCACCGGGATTGTAGACGCTGACGCCTTCCCCGAGTTTGCGGCTGAACTCGTAGCGCCGGGCATAGAGCATGGAGAGGATTTCAGCCGGAGACATCCGCGATTCCAGCGCGCGGAAGAGAGATGAACATACCGGGCAGGGGGAATCGTTGAAAACCCATTCATATTCCTTGCGGTGAAACAGTATTTTCTTAAACTCCGTATCCGTGATGATTTCGTTGAGCAGGTCGCGGCGGAATTCTTTTGGAATCTGAACAATCGGATGGTCATGGCTGGGGCAGGGAATGACCAGAAATTTATTCTGCGGTTTTAATACTGATTCCTCAGCTTCGCCCAGCTTGGGTTCATTGCCGTTCTTAAAACCGATGGCTTCCCAGTCGATTATGTTCGGGATATACGGCAGCCCGAATTTTTCTACGTCGATCTGCCATACGGTTTCATACATCGCGCCGTCGTCAGTCTGGACAAAATTTTCCATCTGCCGCAGCAGGTTGGTCAGAAATGTACTCTTGCCGCTTCCCGGCGGACCGACGAATACCAGCATTTTATTCCGTACGGCGCCGGAATGCAGCGAGTCGGCCAGCGTTACCAGCCGGTTGGCAAGCAGCCGGTCGGCGAAAAACGGGTGGTCACTGTCTTCGACGAACAGTTTGCCGGTGTCGTAATGGATGTAATTGATGGATTCCGGATCGTTGGGGTATTCGTTAAACCCGCCACCCACATAATAATGGATCATGTCATGAAAGAGCTGAAAGATGTTACGCAGGATTCTGGGGGGATTTTTCCCCGTTTGAATGATAAAATCCTCAAAGGGTATATTCGCCGGTTTGCTTTCCCGACGGAGTTTTTCCTGTAATTTGATGATGCTTTTTCTGATGTTATCCGGCATTTTCCAGCGTCTCCAGTTTACGGTCTTTCATGGAATAGACGATCTTTTTCGCTCCGGTCCGGCGAACCAGATGGGTCTCGAGCCGAACTTCGGCTCCCCACAGGAATTCAATACCGGTCATCACGCTGTCGATAAATTCCGGAACCAGCTGTTTCCCCTCGAACTCATGGACCAGATAGATCAGTTTACGGTCTGTCCTGGCCGTGTCAACGTAGATATGAGGCGGATGGATCAGGCGGTTGATGAGCATGTCGCGATAATCCTGAAAACGTTTACTCTTGATATAATACTCCCGTGTCTGGCGCTGATGGTTGATACGTTCTCCGATCAGTACCAGATTGTGCTGATCGCAGAAATCCTGGTCGATGAAGGTGTTCAGAAAATTGAAGTCGCAGAAGTTCTTGCGGGCTTCAAAGATATAATCGATGCCCTTGCCGGTTTTGCGATCGAATTTCTTCCGGTCCTCAATATCCAGCGTGCGCTCGAATTCGTAGCATATACGTCCCTTGTCCGCCTGCTCTTTGATATACTCGAACAGCCGCAGCCCGATGGCATAGGGGTTCATACCGACTTTCGGCAGTGCGGTGACAAAGGAATTGATCTTGGCAAAATCAGCCTCGTGCCCCTTGATGCGGTCGTCTTTCAGAAAGAGATCGAAGTGCCAGTATGACGCCCAGCCTTCGTTCATGATCTTGGTACGCATCTGCGGCGCAAAATACAGAGCCGTGTCGCGGACGATTTCCATGACCGACTTCATCCAGAGGTTTTCCTCCTGATTAAGCAAAGGCGAATGCTGCATCAAATATTGGATCACGTCTTTAGGTTTCGGCCGCCGCTGTTCCATGTACTTTTCGTACATAGTCTGAAATTCCGGATAGGTCGACTTCACTCCGGAGATGAAATCAGCTTCCGCCTCCTGATCGTCTTCGCGTCTGATCCGGTTGTAACGCGTTATTTCCTTGATGTATTCCGGAATCGACACCTTTTTATCATGCTGCAGAAAGACGTCGAAAAAATAGTCCAGGCGCGAGAACTTATTGTTGCGGCTGTCGGCAAGCTCTGAAAGCTCGCCGTAAAAGCCGACGATATTGTCGAGTCCGCGGGTGAACTCGATCACATAATCCACCCAGCGTCCGTGTTTTGTCCGCAGGTCATTGATAAGCCGCTTGTCCGCCAGGGCACGACCGACGAAGTCGTCATCCCAGGTGTGCCGGAAATAGAAGTTATTCTGCATGAAATCGATATGGGCGATGACGTGATAAAAGATCATCACGTTGAGCCAATCGGGGTTGTTGTCGTTGTAAAACGACAGCGGCGGGCGCGAGTTCATGACCGTTTCAAACGGATTGTTGGGGTAGAGTTCGTATTCTCCTTTGCCTTTTATTACTTCCAGGTCGTGGACCCAGTAATCGTAAAGCGTGGGGATCATCCCTTTCGGCTGCAGTTCGATCATGTCCTGGTTGGTAACCAGATATTCTATGGACTCGTTGTCAAAACGCAAACCGGCGTCCCGAGCCCGTTCCTTACAGCCTTCCATGATCTTTTTGGTATGCTGACTGATGATTTCCATTATGACACCAGCTTCTTTATGCCTTCGATGATCCGAGAGTCGTCGGCATCCTGCGACAGCGAGTCTAGCCTGGCCAGCTTGGGATGCTTTTCGACGACCTTGCGATCTTCGAGGAAGTTTTCAAATTCGGTTCCGCGTCCGCCGACGTAGCCGCTCTGTACCACGGTTATACCCAGACGGCTGACATATTGAAACATCTGGTCGAACGCCTTTTCGAACGCCGACTTGTCGGGGTTGAAGTCATCCCCGTCGCCACCGTAGAAGACGTAGATGTTATAATCCTTGGCCAGATTTTCCTCCTCGACGATCTTGTTGACCAGATCGAAAGAGGATTTTATCATGGTTCCGCCCGCCACATTGGTGTTGTAATAGGTGTAGAAATCCTTAACCTCCCGCGCCTCGGTATCATGTAGGATAAAACGGGTCTGAACCTGTTCCTTGTACTGGTACATCAGCCAGCTGTAGATCATCACGTGCTGGGTGCAGACCACCTCGGTGGGGCGCCCGGACATCGACCCGGAGTAGTCGCGGACAAAGAACACCACGGCCTGGGCCTCGACGTCTTTTTCTCGCGACATTACCTGATAAACGTAATCGTTGCGGTCGATGATGAAGTTTTCCGGGTGTATCGGCGCAGTCGGATCAAACCGGTCCAGCCCGATGTTGGTTTTGATGATCTCCTTGAGCGTCTGTTTTTTATCCAGGATCTGGCCGCTGCCATAGTTGCGGTCGGTCAGATCGTAGGTATAGCGGGTAAGGGACTTTTTCTTACCCTTTTCTTTGAGGTTGGGCAGTTGAAATTTCTCGGTCAGGATTTTGCCGAGTTCATAGGCGGTCTGCCCAACCTCGTGTTCCGCGCCTCCGCCGGTTCCGGCTCCGGTTCCGGCGCCTTCGCCCTCGTCTTCGCCGTAGAGCGGGGTTTCGCCGATGACGTCGCCTTCGTCTCCTTCGGCGGTTCCGGTGGTCTCTCCGCCTTCGCCGGCTTCTCCTTCGCCGCTTTCGTTTTCCTCGTCTTCGGAGATGCGATCGTCGTGATAGAATTTTTCCTCGGTAGTGGTCGGGACTACCACGATCTTCTGGGTCCCGCGCTTGCCGGGTTTGACCAGCTTGCCGAGGTTGATCTTACGCTTAAACCCGTCTTTTTCGCGTTGCGAGTCACGTTCGAGGAGTTCGTCGAGAGATTTGAAGGCGCGGTATAGCGGGACGTTTGCATCCATTGCCTGCATATACAAATCCCCCGACGCGTACAAACTCTGACGCACGTCCGACCCCAACGGTGCCGGGCGCGGGCCGGGAAGATGGCTCATGCCGGTCTTTTCGGCTTCCGCCGGTATGTGGTCGGGAATATTTTCCCGTTTTGACTTTTTTGCTGAATCCGCCATAGTGATGCCGCTTTCCTGGTTGATAGCTGTTATCGGAGGCGACGGTTTTTACCGTCGCCGCTGCCGCACCGCAGCCGGGGATCAGCTTTCGTCCTGGCGGGTGCAGAAATAGTCGATGGTACGCTGGGCGCAGGTGGTGCAGTAACCCAGCTTATCACACATCGTCATGATGATCTTGTTATAGAGCTTCTCATTTTCCTCGTTGGTCCGGTTTGCCAGCGCTCCCACCAGACTTCCAGCCCCGGCCACGTCCGACTGCAGCCGCACATCGGTTACCGCCTTGACCAGTTCGTTGTTGTCCATGAAGTCGTAGTTCGGTTCGGTGTGTGCCTTGCGCCCGTAGATGCGCCGGATCGTGGTCCGGAACGATTCCTTCTGCTCGTTGTTTTTCAAGCCGAGCCGTTCTTCCACGCTGCGGATATAGGTTTCGTCGATCTTGATAGCTTTCAATTCACCGGAAGACGGGTCGGTATAGCGCCACATGTTATCCGGGCCGACCTCCTGCGAGTCAATAGCCACAACCATGTTGACGTAGTTCATGACCTCTTTCTTGATCGCCTGCGGTTCATCCATGTAGGCGTCGAACATGGTGGTCCGGACTTTTTCCCGGTAGAGGGATTTTCCTATTTTGATGTCGTCCAGATATTTGGAGCGGAATTGCGGTTCCGGGATGTAGTCGAGGACGATCTGTTCCAGCGCCTTGAATACATCCCCTGCGAACATGCAGCGGCCTTCCTGGGTTTCGGAGTTTTCAATCAGCAGCTGCAGCGCCCGGCCGAGGTTGCGGTGGCCGATGCCGCGCTGTCCGAAACGCTTGGTGATGTCCGGTTCGTGCTGCAACAGGTCGATCAGTTCGACCAGTGCTTTGATGCTCTTGTCGCCGGCAATCTCACCGGCTGCCAGCTTGCGGATTTCCAGCGGGGTGAGTTTTTCCGAATGCGGCAACCGAGTCATGACAACGGCGTTGGACACCGCGAAATTCAGATTTGGGTCGATGTGCAGTGATTCTCCCGCCATGGTGGTCTTGGTTTCCGAACCGAGCGAATAGGCGGTCAGTTCCTCCTGCTGCTTATAGTTGGTGTTGTGGCCGACGTAGCAGATACGGCAGCGGTCAACGATCGGGGCTTCTTCTTTTTCGCTGACGAAGCGGTTGAATTCCTCGTTGTTGCTGGTGGCGATGATCAGGGTGTCGATCGGCCACTTGAATCCGTCGATCTCGATCGTCCGGTTCTGGATCACGCCAAGATAGACCTGAACCAAATCTTTTTTGTTTTTGAACATTTCATCGGAGAAATGGATGCCGCCGCCGCCGACGCGGGCGAGTGCGCCGATGCGCAGGTCGATGCGGTACGGATTGCCGGTATCGGTGATGTGCAGCAGGCGCTGTACCGATTCTTCGCCCAGCAGATCCTTGGCTGACGACGTGATCTTGTCGCGCGCCGAATATTTGCCGGTGACCGTACCCATCGTCTCACTCATCGGAATCGGCACGATTTTGATAAAGTTGAGCATGTCTTCGAGTTTGCCGCCGGTGTATTCGCGGATGTTGTTCCAGATATAATCCGAACAGGCTCCGAGCGAGCGATAGTTCTTGCCTGCCAAGGTAAGGTCTTTATCCGTGAATCCCTGTTTGGCAAGGTATTCGAAACTTTCGTCGCGGCTTGGCAGGATGTTCATTGCCAGTACCATCGGGTCTTCGAAAGTCTGCGATTCGATCTCGGTGATCTTACCGTAATTTCCCAGTTTATCCAGTCCCTGGAAACGGAAGGTATAGCGGCGGTTGATCTCTTCGGCCAGGAAGCGGCGATAGATCGAACAGAGATATTCGACGAAGAAAGTCTTACCGTTGCCTGGTTCGCCGACGAGTACGAAAGCCATTTCCGCAGAGGAACCGTTTTCCGCCGCGTCTTTGACGAAGCTGACGAAGCTGTTGATCTCATCATAAATACCCACCAGATGTTTTTTTCCATTCCGGAAAATCTGGTAGTCGTAGGTGGTTCTGCCGTTGACTTTGATCTTGGTGAAAGCTTCGGGTCCGCTCAGGATCATCCGGGTGACCGATTCATAAACATTTTCGAATCTGCGTTTACCGGCCATAACCTGTTTGAGATGAAATCCCAGCGAGTTATCCTGCTTGATACTCATGGCTGCCCCCTTTCAAACCTTTTATTATCGGT
>QKAL01000216.1 GCA_003246475.1 Lentisphaerota bacterium | reverse complement strand
AAAGTGCCAGAAAATGTTAAACAGAGAATAGTTACAGTGCCACACATTTTCAATGTTTTGCTTCATATTCTCCAAAAGATTGAATTTATAACTTGCTGATTATAAACAATGATTCTGAACAAAATAGCGTTTACAAGAATTTACTATATATGCTTTAGGCAAAAAGATGATTTGTGTAAATAATCGAGACTTTATTGCTGTGTGAGTATTATGCAAATATCTTTGGTGCAGTGGAATATAAAAAAGAATGGTGGCAAGGACCAGAATCGAACTGGTGACACAAGGATTTTCAGTCCTCTGCTCTACCGACTGAGCTACCCCGCCAACACATCATCATTCTCGCTTTCATGTATTGCCAGCGGAATAATGAGCCGTTAATAAACCCCGGAAATGGAAATATTCAAGCATAAATCAAGATTTTCTCCAAAAAATCTCTAAATAGGTTCGCTATTTGCCGGTAAAGAGCTATTTTAGCAGAGGATTGCGGCGGTTCCGCCATAACAAGACCAATCCGTCAGTTTGATAATAAAAATCTGTTCAAACAAGCTGTATAGATATGGATATTTTCAGGACAATCGAAGAGATGCAGCGGTACTCGCTGGCGCAGAAGCGCCAAGGCCGTACTGTTGCGGTGGTGCCGACCATGGGGTTCCTGCACGAAGGGCATATGTCGCTGATCGATACCGCCCGCGAGAATGCCGATGTGGTGGTGGTTACTATTTTCGTCAATCCCACCCAGTTCGGGCCGAATGAAGATTTTGATAAGTACCCGCGTGATTTAGAACGTGACCGGCGGATGTGTGAGGAACGGGGGGCTTTGGCAATTTTTGCGCCCGAGGCCCGGGAGATGTATCCCGCGGACAGCAGTACCTGGGTGCAGGAGGAGAAATTGTCGCGCGGGATGTGCGCAAAGACTCGTCCGACGCATTTTCGCGGGGTTACAACGGTGGTGGCAAAACTGTTTAATGCGGTACTGCCGGATGTTGCGGTGTTTGGGCAGAAAGACGCCCAGCAGGCGTTGATTCTTTGCCGGATGGTCCGGGATCTGAATTTTCCGATCCGGATGATAATTGCCCCGATCGTTCGCGAGGCGGATGGGTTGGCAATGAGTTCTCGGAATAAGTATCTCAGTGCTGAAGAGCGGGTCAATGCTTTGTCCGTATCGCGTTCGCTCAATGCGGCGCGTGCGCGGCTCGAGGTGTTTCCTGGTGCCGACCTCGACGGGTTGAAGCAGGAGATGGCGGCGGAGATTCAATTCAGCGGCGGGCGGGTTGATTATATTGAGATTTTGGACGCGGCGACGCTGGAGGAGCCAACAGGCGACAGTGGTCGTTTGTTGATTGCAGTGGCGGCATATTATGGGGCAACCCGTTTGATCGACAATGTCTTGATGGAAAAGAAAAGGAAATAGGTGCGCATGTTTTTCGCCGAAAAAAGTTCCGACAAGGATCCGATGCTGGAGTATGTCATCGGCGACATGACTTTTTACATTGATCCGAAGCAGGAGGCGTTGAAGCATAATCTGATCTTTATCGACGACATGTTGAATGCCGGGATGAAGTTGAAGGATTCGCGTACTACAACCGCTGCGGTGTTGGAGCTGCCCGGCATGAAGCCGGTCTTCGTCAAGCGTGAGAACAACAAAGGGTTGAAATTCACATTGAAGTATTTGTTCCGTTGTTCACGGGTATTCCGTGCCGCTGCCGCGGCGGCAAAGCTGGAGGAGCTTGGGGTGCCGACCCCGAAAGTCCTGGCGGTTGGTTCGCGCCGGAGCCGCGGAGTCTTGAAATCCGGTTACCTCATTACCGAGACATTGACCAAGGTACTTAAGACAGAAGCAGTCTGCAACCGGCTGAACAACAATCCGCAATTCTATGAAAGTTTCATGACGGAAGTCAGCCGGATGGTCGGAACGATGCATGAAAACGGTGTCAGCCATGGGGATCTCAAGTTAAGTAATATCTACTGCAAAGACAGTTCGAACGGGTATAAGTTCGGACTGATCGATCTGGACGGTACGCATATGCATCACGGCAAAGTCAGTCAGCATCAACGGACTCAGGAACTGGCGCGGATCGTTTCATCGTATGCCCGTACTTCCTATGAAAGCTGCGGCAAGGCTATTGACATCAAGAGCGTATCCAGCAAGCTGGTGGAACAGTATCACCAGCATACGGCGGTAAAACCAGATCCTGAATCGGTGGTACAGGAGAGCCGCGGTTTTCTCCGGCGTTACGGTTTGGAAATTTAGCTTCGAAAAAAGATTAAAAAGCCATTTCGTCTCCTTGATTTAACATCTCGGCAACAGTAATTTTAGGGCGGTTTTTGAATAATTCATGTAATGGGAGAAAGGGTAAAGGGATGGCGGAATCAAAATTGCCGGAGATTGCCATTGTCGCCAGTGTCGGGTTGGGCGATGGAACGATTATGCTGATACTGGCGGATAATATTGCCAGGCACGGATTTTCCGTGACCATGTACAGCACCCCGCTTTCCCATCTGGCCGATTGGCTGCCCCATATTAAAGTCAAACCATATCCCCGGTTGGATGATTGCGAGAGGGAATTTGCCCCGTATGATCTGGTTTTTGCCGATAGTATTTCCATTTTGGGCAAGCCGCACTGGAAGGCTGAAGATTTTCCGGTTCTGGCTCGCAAATACGTTTATCTCGGAGTAGGGCGTGTAGAACAGGAATTACGTTTTGACCATACCGAACGGATCCGGTCATATATGGAGCCGGAGATGTTTGCCAAATGTGCGCCGCTGGCGGCATCCGCAGGGGAGGTGCGGTTTCAAGGCGGGGACCACAACATCACCCAGGTCAAAAGCGCGGTTAAATTCTGTCGCGATGTCTGGAAGATTGCCGATGCTACGTCTGATACCGGATTGACGCCACCTGCCAGCCTGGAGTTAAAGCACCGAGGCAACAGTCGCCGGGTGGCAATTCATGCTTTCAGCAGTAACGAGGCGAAGAACTGGCCGTTGAAAAAATTTATCCGTCTGGCTGAGAAGATGCAGGCTGATGGTTATGAACCGGTATTTGTCGGGTCGCAGCCGGAGCGCGAGCGTTTTCTTCAGGCCGTTGGTGACCGTTTTAAAGCTCCTAAATTTGCTTCTATCTCTGAGTTGGCGGCATTTATATATGAGTCTGGAATGCTGATAGGCAACGATTCCGGGGTAATTCATCTGGCCTCGTGCCTTGGGGTTCCGAGCGTGGCCATTTCCAGTAAGAAAAACCACCGCTGGCGGCCGGATTGGTGCAGTTGTGAAGTAGTACTGCCGTATTTTAAGATTAAACTGGGGCGCCGCCGGATCTGGAAACCGTTCACAACTGTTAACAAGGTGTATTTGGCATTGAAGCGCCAGATTGCCGCAAATTGCTGATGCATTAATCAAAAGGTATATTGCAAATGACTGAATCAAATATCCCGAAAATCGCGCTGGCTGCCGGAGCCGGGCTGGGTGACGGGCTGATCGAGCTGATTCTTGCCAATAATCTGAGTATCAACGGATTCGATGTAACATTCTACAGTAATCCGGTGGCGCAGTTTGGCGAATGGCTGCCGCGCCTTAAAGTGAAGTCATACCGTGAGGTTACCGATCAGGAGAAGGAGTTTGCCGCCTACGATCTGGTTCTGGCGGATAATATTTCGATTTTATCAAAACCGCATTGGCGGCCAGAAGATTTTCCCATGCTGGCAAAGAAGTATGTTTATATCGGCTTCGGCAAGGTGGAAAAAGAGTTGATTTATGACCATACCGAGCGACTGCGCGGAGTAATGACCCCGGAGATGTTTACCAAATGCGCTCCGCTGGCGGCTGCTGCCGGAGAAATCCGTTATCAGGGGGGAGACCACAATATTACCCAGGTCAAAAGTGCGGCGAAGTTCTGCAGCGACGTCTGGAAACTGCCGCAGGTTGAGACCTCAATCGGTATGATGGCGCCCGAACACCTGAAACTGAAACACCGCGGCCATTCAAAACGTATTGTTATCAGTCCTTTCAGTGCCAACCCGGTTAAGGATTGGCCGTTGAAGAAATTTATTGTTCTTGCGGAAAAGCTTAGGCATGATGGTTTTGAGCCGGTTTTTGCGGTGGCTCCGCCGGATATGGAACGTTTGCAGCGGGAGCTGTGCGGACGTTTTCCCGCGCCGGATTTTCCCTCAATCGGCGATCTGGCCGCATATGTTTACGAATCGGTGCTGACTGCCGGCAATGACTCCGGTACCGGACATTTGGCATCCTGTCTGGGGATTCCGACGGTTACGGTCTCAAGCAAAAAAAACCACCGCTGGCGGCCGGATTGGAGCGATGGACTCGTGGTTTTACCACTTTTGAAGCTCAAACTTGGCCGGAAACGTTATTGGAAACCTTTTCTTTCCGTCGGCATGGTCTATCGCGCCGTATGCCGGATGGTCGGATAAAATTTCCCAAGCGGAGTATTTATTCCATATGGGCGAAGCCGCAAAAAAAAATTTTCTTACGCGAACCGGGACATCCGCTGCCGCGCCGGTAGATCTCTGGCACTGGTTTGCCAGCATTGATCTTGCGCGGGAGACTCCTGTCAAGTCCAATCCGGTGCGTAAAGTTTATCTGCTGGATGGTATTGGAGGAAAACGTTTTTATCTCAAGCATGATTGCTGCGGCGGGGCGTTTGATCGACTCAAGTCGCTGTTTCGCAACAAGGCCCGGGAGGAGTTTGCCGCAGCTCAGCTGCTTGAGCGGTGCGGTGTGCCGGTGGTCAAGTATCTTGGATGGGGGCGGAATGGCGCGGAGGGTTTTCTGATTTCCGAGGAGTTTGGAGATGCGGTTGGTGCCAAAGAATACTGGTTTTCCGGAACCGCCGATTTCGAGGAGAAAAAGGTCTTTCTTGATAATCTTGAAAGATTTGTTCTACAATTGATTGAATCTCGGTTGTATCATCCGGACTTTCATTTAGGAAACATCCTGGTCGAAAAACATTCCGGGCGAATCGTGCTGGTTGACCCCTATGGCATTGGTCAGCGGAAGCGTAAGTTGAATGTCTGCGAGCGTACCGCGATGTGTAAAGTGTTCATCGAGTTCCGTGGCGAGTTTTCGCCGGAAAAGATGTCTGAAATTTTGATTGCGGCAGGTTTGGCGGCCAATGACGGCGAGGCGGCGGCAATGTGGCGTAATGCGATCCGCGCGGAAGAGGATGAAGTCCGGCGAGGATGGGAGAAACGGCGGCGGCAGATATTGTCTGGAAAATCAAAGTTCTGCCGCAGGATCGACCGTGAGGAAATAATCTTTTATTTGCGCAATACGGTATTCTATCAGCCGTTGTACGAATCTGAACGATTTGCGGTTCCGGGGCATCTGGAGGCACGATATTATACTGGTGATGAGGCGGGAGAAATCTGGCTGAAATCGTTTTTCGCACAATTGATGCGCGAACCTCTTGAGCGAGTGCCGCTGATTTGGGAGCGGCATCCGGACGGCAATGATGTGATCTATTTTGCAACAACCAAGGAAGAAAAAAATGCGTGTGGCTTTTGATTTCAATCCGGTCGTCAAGACGAGGTATTCCGGTTTTTACACGTTCGGGGTCAATCTGTTGCGGGCGTTCGACCAGGACCGGAACGACGTGGAGATGAGGTTGTTTTATCAGCGGAAATTTTCATCGGAAGCGCGGGCGTTCGTCTCCGGCTTGAACTCGGGAAGGCTGCGTTTGTGTCCCACCAGTTTCAAGATCAATCATTTGAAGACCATGTGGAAATATTGCAATCTGCCTAAACTGGAATATTTTACCGGTGAATTTGACGTTTACCACGCGTTCCACAATATGATGCCCCCGACCAAAGGCAAACCCCGGATACTGACTGTACATGACCTGCGCCGATCGCGATTGCCGGAACTTTACGGCAAGGCGGAACAGGATATTTTTATAGAGGCTGTTCGTAAAGCCGATCACATTGCCACGGTTTCCGAGGCGACAAGGCGGGATGTATGCGAAATCTTCGGTATTGCGCCGGAGAAGGTGACTGCGGTACATCTTTCCTGCGATCCGGGATTGCGTCCGGTTGTCGCTGTTGACAAGCCGGTAATTGTAGAACAAATATTTAAAAGTTTGAATCGTCCGGCCGCCCCGTACCTGATCACCATTTCAGCCACTGATCACCGCAAGAATATTTTGCGGACTATCCGGGCGTTTCAGAATGTAAAGTCATCTCTGCCGGATGGCATGAAGCTGGTGGTGGCGGGTTTTTTGCCGAAAAACCAGGAGGAGCTCAACGGGATCAATGCTGCCGCTGCCGCCGATAGCGACATCGTTATTGCCGGGCCGGTGGAGGATCTGGGACAGATGATCTCCTGTTCCGAGGGGTTGCTGTTCAACAGTTTATATGAGGGGTTCGGTATTCCTATCCTGGAGGCGTTTGCATTTGATATTCCGGTTTTGACATCGAATTGCTCGTCGATGCCTGAGGTCGGAGCAGAGGCGGCGTTCTACTGCGATCCGATGTCGGAGGATTCCATCGGCAAAGGCATTACCGCGATGTTTGGACCGACGCGTGACGAGATGATTTTAAAGGGGCGTGAGCGGCTGGCTGCATTCAGCTGGAAACGATGTGCCCAAGGGTATATGGACATCTACCGTACTGTTGCCGGCAGATGACCACCACCGTTTCAGTTGTCATACAGCTTCCAGCAGCGCTCGGTTGCCGGGGATAAAGCGGTCAGTGTCATATTTTTCTGTTCGAAGTCAATTCGGGTATAGGGGGTATTCCCGGTTGTGAACGAGAGGATTTCCCTGCCATTGCGGGCATCCCAGATTTTGGTGCTGCCGTCGTCGGAACTGCTGATGATGCGTTTGCCGTCCGGTGAGAATACCGCACAGTTCACTTGGGCGGTATGTCCGTTAAAGCTTGTTTCCTTGAGTCCGGTATTCACCGACCAGGTTATCAACTGCCCGTCGCTGTCGGCGGTGACGATATAGCGCATATCCGGAGAGAAGGCGGCATAGGTAACCGGGACTTCCGATACATTGATCTGCTGTAATTGTCTGCCCGAGATCCGATCCCAGATGATAACCAGTCCATCCCACCCGGCGGAGAGCAGTTTGCGCCCGTCGTCGGAGGCAGTAACGGAATTGACGTATTTTTTATGTCCTTTCAGCACCCGGACCAGACGTTTGTCTTTAAGGTTCCAGAGTTTGATGTTGGTGTCATCGGCGCAGGTGGCGGCAAGCGCTGCCGACGGAATGAATGTGGCGCTGTTGATCCTGCCGTCATGAGTTCCCAGTTCGATGGATGGAGCTCCGGGTGTTTCCTGTAATATAAGTCTATTGCCTTCCCGGGCATACAGAGCCGACCCGCTGCCGGCATTTCGGCACAGTAAGCGGCCGAGTACGTTTCCTGCCGTTGTCCGGCTTGGGTTGCCGTCGAGTATGCACTCGGCGTCCCAGACGCGGATGCGGTTATTACCGTCGCCGGAGATGATGCGTTTGCCGTCAGGGGTGAATGCCGCGCAATAGATGTTTACTCCTTTGCCGCATTCATAAGTTTTGATGCAGCGGCCATTATTTCTCGAAATCATATCGATGTTGTTGCCGTGGCATACCAGCAGCTGGTTGCCGTCGGGGGAGAATGCTACCGAGTCGATGGCGCTGGAGAAGCCATTGAGGGTGAGTGTCTTTTCTCCCGAGGAAAGTTTCCAGATGCAGAGGCGGTTGTCGCCGCCGCCTGATACGAGGTTTTTACCATCGGGGGAGACCGCCAGTGCATT
Organism: Lentisphaerota bacterium; assembly: GCA_003246475.1. Lineage (GTDB taxonomy): Bacteria > Verrucomicrobiota > Lentisphaeria > Victivallales > SZUA-371 > SZUA-371. The sequence goes on along the minus strand of QKAL01000216.1, from coordinate 6,192 downwards.
GATGAAATTATCGTGCCCTTTGAGCGTGTGCAACGCGATACCACGTTTAATGTCCCAGATACGGATGAGATGATCCCATCCGGCTGTGGCGACGAGGTTGCTGTCCGGGATTGCGATAACGGCGGAGACGGCGTTGTCGTGAGCTTTGATTACGGATCCCGGAAGATCGCTTTTCAAATCGTATGAAAAGAGTGAGCCGTTTTGAGTGGCGAAATATGCTTTTTGACTGTCGGCGGAGAAATCGGCTGCGGAAACATTCCCATCAGGACTTTTTATCGGCAGGGTTTTTCCTGTTTCGAAGTCAACCAGACTGGTCTGACGATCGGGACAGACGATTATCATGTGGCGGTTGTCCGGCGATAATCTTACCTGCTGTACGGGGCCGGGCAGATTCATAGTGGCGAGCAGCTTGCCGTCGACGAGGCTGCGACACTGCAGCGATCCGTCACGGCTTCCGCTGTAGACACGGTTACCGTCAACGGCTATCGCAAGAGAACTGACCGAATCGTTATGTCCTTTATAGTCTTGGAGCAGCGGGCTGGCGATATTGTAGAGCAATTGCCACTCGAGCGAGCGAAAATCCGGGACGGCGTTTTCGAGCGATTTTAACGCTGAGTCGTTGTTGGACAGACGCAACTGATTGGCGGCCAAGGCGATCATGTTGTAATAGTTTTCCTGTTCGAGCTGCCCCAACAACCCTTTGGCGCGGCTTTCTTCCGCGAGTGCCTTGCTGCGGGCCTTATTGACCCATAACGTGGCGATGGTCAGAACCATCACCAGGAGTACGAGCATCGCCACGAGCGAGAAATAAAGTATGCCCATGCGGCGTTTCCGGCTGTCACGAGCCCGACGCGCCTTATGAATATTGGTAATCATGGGTTGATGCTTAGGATTGTTTCGGTCGAGAATTGACAGTGCCAGATCATAGTCTCCGTTATGAAAAGCGAGTTCGGCGTAGTTACGGATCAACTTTTTCAGGCCGTGAATCGCACGCTTGTTTTCCGGCCAGAGATTGGTGGACTGGCGGAATCCGAACATAGCATCAGCGAAAAGTTGATAGTCGCCGGTGATGCAGGCGGTCTCGAAATTTTCTTCGGCGGTCTGTGCCAGCCGGATGCTCTCGCGATGAATCTGGTAGGAACGTAGTTCCTGTTGCATGACCTTAACCGAAGGATAGCGGTCTTCCGGCTTGGTGGACATGGCTTTGTAGGCGATGTCGATGAGTTCCCCCGTTTGTTCCGTGGGTTGGATGATGTTATAGCGGATGGCGTGGATCATGTTGTCTTTACGGATTTTGTGCGGCGGTTTGCCGGCGACTATTTCGTAGAGGATTGCGCCGATCAGATAAATATCGCTGCATGGTCCGATCCGCAGGCAGTTGTCATCGAGCATTTCCGGAGGCATATAGGCGGGGGTACCCTCTATGTCGGAATCGCTGGTCAACTGCATGGCCTTTTTGCTCAAGTCGGTGTCACCGGCACCGGCGGCCACGCCCCAGTCGGTGACCATGACTTCGCCGTAATCGCCGAGCATGATGTTAGATGGTTTCAGGTCGCGGTGGATCACTCCCCGGTTGTGGGCATAGGCGATGGCGTCACAAACCTTGGACAAGATCTCCAGGTTTTCATCGACCTTTTTTTGACGGATGACTTTGTCCCAGGAGATGCCGCAGATTTTCTGCATGGTGTAAAATAAACTGCCGTCGGGGCTTTTGCCCAGATCGTGTACCGAAACGATATTCGGGTGGGTGAGATTACCGGTGACGACCGCCTCACGGAGAAACGATTCGCGGCAACCGTTGTTATCTACCAGATCGGGACTGATCATTTTCAGGGCTACTTCGCGATCGACCGATTTCTGGACCGCGGAGTAAACGCTGCCCATGCCGCCGCCGCCGAGGATTTCGCGGATCTCAAATTCTGCGGTACGAGCCGGGGTATGGTCATCGATCCGGGTCCCGTTCCAGCGCAGATGGCGCAGCGGCAGAACCAGATCTTGATCGCTCAACAGATCGGTGGTTTGGGGGGCATATGTGGCGACGTGATGATTTTGGGTACGGCGAAAGAACCGGGTGGTTCGCAGCGTCTGACTGTTTTTGTCACTCCAGGTCTTGAGATATTCAGCCGCATCCTGCTGTTCTTCGAGGTTGATCTGCGGTTTTTTCTGCATCTCTTGCATTCTTGTTTTTCCTTTTTTCTCTTCGTGTTCTATGGGCATTTTAACCCATAAAAAAAAAGATTAAAGGGGAGTAACCAACTACTGACAAACTGCTAACTGCGGCCTAACAAACAGTGTTGTTCAGTTCTTTTTTTTCTGTTGCAAACGATATTCCGACGGAGTGATTCCAAAACGTTTCCGGAAGACCTTGAAGAAGTACTTTTCTGAGTTGAAACCTGCCATAACAGCTATTTCTCCGGTGTTTTTTTTCGTGAGAGTGAGCAGGTCGCAAGCGATTTTGAGTCGGTATGTGATGATGTATTCGATCGGAGTTTTGTGAAGTTGAGCGATGAACCTGCGGTATAATGTGACGCGGCTGACATTGAGTCGTTCGCATAGTTCGTTGACGTTGGTTGCGGCGGGATTACGGGACGAATTAATCAGTGCCAGTGCGTGATCGATCATGGTATCGGCTTCGTTGTTTTCTTCGGCGGGAGTACCGCATAGCCGGGGCAGGGCGAACATCTGCGAAAGGATTTCATATTGCCCTCCCGGGCGCCGGTCACGCATGCCCTGCCAGATATTGTTGAACAAGGCAATGACCTCCTCTGGCTTTTCCGGTCGCATGAAAGGTCGCAGCCGGGTAAAACCAAGTGATTGTACATAGGCCTTCATGTCTTTTCCGGTCATATGAAAATAGTAAAACCGCCATGGACTTTCAGGATAATCATGATAGAGGATCTCGCTGCCTGGCCAGAGGGTAAACATATCACCGCGCGAGACCTCGGCACGTTCGCCGTTTACCTCAATGATTCCCCGGCCTCCGATGATCACGTGCGGGCAGAAATAGTCTGGAAAGGAGTGATAGCGTGACTGTCCGAAACTGGTCAGACGCCCCGCCAACGGAATCCACAGGCTGCTGCCCGCCGGAAGTTGCGCAAAGTTCCAGCAGAAGTTAATGTTTACATCTTCCATGTTAACAAAAGTATACCTTCCAGGAAACGAAAATTTCTTTTTGTAATGTTGACTTATATATAAAACGTAGCGATAATAATAAATAATGCAAGATACATTCTCAATTAAATATGAATGATTTGTTAACATAGGGAAGATGTGTATGGATAATTTGATTGATGAGCTTAAGTCCTATTATCTGGCGTTGGATGACGGTTTTACTCATGACGGCGGCTGTCCTTCGTATAGTGACATTCTGCATCGCATAGAAGCTGTTTTTACGGCCGAACAAAAATCAGAACCCGAGAAACCGGCGGTATTGCAGAAGGCGCGGCTGCATGAACTGATTGCCGATGAATTTGAGCCGGTGATTTTTCCGCACAGTCCGTTCTACTTTGAAATGGGGGTGAAACCGGCGATTGATTGGGGCGCAACCTCTACAAAGAAACCGTCGTCGCTGCTAGGGCATCAACGTTACGCTTTTTTCTGGAAAGAGCATCCAAAGTTACACGATGAGTTGGAAATACGGCAGAAGGTTCGGCTCGATACACATCCCGGCCCTGTAGATTTTGATCATCACTACTTCAATTATACCAAGGTATTGTCGGTGGGTTTGGAAGGCGTGTTGTGCGAGGCGGAAAACGAGTTATCAAGATGTTGCAGCGCCGATGAAACCGCATTTGTTCGTGCCGCTATAATTTCGACAAAGGCGGTAATGCGTATAGCCGAAAAGTTTGCCGCCAAGGCCGTCACCATGCTTGAGGGTACGCCGGACGCCGAATCTCGGAAATTTCTGCGTATGATTGCCGACACCGCGGCCGAGGTCCCGAAACGTGCCCCCAGAACCTTTTATGAGGGGTTGGCGGCAATGTGGTTTTTGCGTGAAGTCTGCGGAAGTCTGGAGTCGATCGGTATTTCGGTTGTCGGCCATCCCGACCGGTTGTTGATCGGGCTTTACCGTGCCGATATTGCGTCCGGCCGGCTGACCCGTGCCGAAGCGGAAGATCTGGTGGCGCGCTGGTTGTTGCCGACCGATCAGAAGTTCAATCTGGACCGTAACTCCTGGCCGGAAACTTCCTCCACGCTGATGCTGGGCGGTTGCGATTCTGATGGCAAGGCGGTATTCAACGAGATTACCGTGATGATGATCGAACAGCACCACCGGTTAAATCTTATCAATCCTAAGTTGAATTGCCGCTACGGACATAATTCGCCGCCGGAATACCTGCGTCTGATTGCCGACAAGGTTCTGGTCGGACACAATAATTTTGCGCTGATCAACGATGATATTCTGATTCCAGCCAACGTCAAGGCCGGAAAAACCGTTGAAGATTGCCGAAATTACGGAGCCGGCGGCTGTCAGGAAACCATCGTCGAAGGGGTAGAACATTCCGCAGGTGCATATTACTATTTAAATCTGCCGATGGTAATGAACTTGTTTCTGAATCCTACGGCGGAACAGCAATCAGTGGTGGCGCTCTGTCCGGAAGAGGATGATTTGTCGTCAATTGACGATTTCGAGACGTTCTATGCGCGGTTTTCCGCCCGACTCAAGTTCTATGTTTGTCACGGGATTGATGCAAGGGCAAAATGCGGTATATTCTGGCCTGAGGTCAATCCCTGTCCCTTTTTCTCAGCGTCACTTTATGACTGTCTGAAATCACATCGCGACTATACTGCCGGGGGAGGGCGCTACAACCCTTCCGGCATCAGTCTCTGTGGCTTCGGTACATTGGTGGATTCGCTTTTTGCTGTGAAAAGACTCTGTTTTGAGGAACGGCTGGTCTCAGTTGGCGAGCTGGCGAAAATATTGTCCTGTAATTGGAATGGATTTGAAACTCTGCGCCAACAGGCGATAAAACTTCCGAAATTCGGGCATGGTCATCACGAGGTTGATGAACTGGCGGCAAGGCTTGCCGGCGATCTGGCGGAGTATCCGCATGGGCATTTGAACGAGCGCGGTGGTCCGGCTCAAATGAGTTTTTTCGTATATTACGAGTTTGTCTGGGGCGCTTTCATGACCTCTGCCACGCCGGATGGACGGGCTGATAAGGAATTTTTCTCGCAGGGGGTTTCGCCCGGACGGTTGCAGACCGCCGATGAGATTACTTCAGCGATTAATTCGTTACGGGCTGTTGATTTCAGCGACTATCCCGGTAATGCGGTACTCGATCTGCAACTGCCGTTGGGCAAGATTCGCCGGGAGGAGCTGACCGCGGTTATTCGTACGGCATGGCAGGCCGGGATACCGACGTTGCAGTTCAATTGCGTGAGTGTCCGGCAACTGAAAGACGCACAGGAAAATCCGGAAAAATATCCCGGTTTGACCGTACGCATCAGTGGCCTTTCCGCCCGCTTCGTGGCGTTGACCCGTGAAGTTCAGGACGAGATTATCGCTCGGAATGTTTTTTCCTGATTATCTTTGATGGTTCATCATCTAAACCGCAGACTTTACCTTATGTGGGGAAAATTCTGCGGTTTTTTTATTGTTTTTTATTGTCTTTTATTGTTTTGACGTTGTTTTTTATTGTTTTGTAATATATAATTAAAGCATGAACACAACCAAGGATGTATATATGAATCTGGAAACATGCCTGAAGAAACACCCGGTGGCCAAGGCGCCACGCGGTTTTATCGAAGCGTTGCATCGGGACATTGTTTCCGGTTCGTTAAAGCCGGGCGATTCGCTGGGCAGTGAGTGCGATCTGGCTGGCCGATACGAGGTTTCGAGGACAACGATCCGAACAGCACTGAAGCTTCTTGAAGAGGAGAAGTTGTTGCAGGTGGTGCCACGCCGTGGGATTTTCCTTACTCAGGAGTTGAGCCAAGGTAAGGCGACCGTGAAAACACCGTCGGAATATATGTTTGTCCGTTACTGCAATGATTCGCTGATGCATGAGGTGGCCAGCGGCCTGAGTGATTTCTTCAAGGAGCATAATCTCCGGCTCAATATCATCGACATCAATCTTAACACCGATGTGTATTTGAAAATATTGAATGATCCGCCGCCGAATGTCAAGGCTATAGCGCTTTTCCCGTTTGAAACACCTGAAATAAAGGCGGCAATACAGCAGGCGATGG
>QKAL01000073.1 GCA_003246475.1 Lentisphaerota bacterium | reverse complement strand
ATATGACGTTAAAGGACCGCAAGTGCCAGATAAAGGCAGTGTTCTTCGGCGGCGGAGTACAGGCCCGAAATATGAACCTGCAACTTGGCATGGAAATCGAAGCCTACGGCAAACTCACTGTATACGAAGTTCGCGGCGAATATCAGTTCTCCATTAGGGCAATGCGTCCGGTCGGAGTCGGTGATCTGCAACGTAAATTTGAGGAACTCAAGGCAAAACTCGAAAGCGAAGGATTGTTCGATCCTTCCCGTAAACGACCAATTCCCGCCCTGCCCCGTCGTATCGGCGTGGTCACCTCGGCGGACGGCGCGGCAATCCGCGATTTTCTCCAGATCATCAACCGGCGTTTCCCGGACATCAATGTAAAAATTTATCCGGCACCAGTTCAGGGAGAAGGCGCGGGCGAAAAAGTCGCGCGGGGAGTACAGTTTTTCAACTACCACCATAATGTCGACGTTATCGTAGTCACCCGCGGCGGCGGAAGCATGGAAGACCTCTGGCCGTTTAACTCTGAAGTACTGGCAAGAACGATTGCCGCCAGCGAAATACCGGTTGTCAGCGCTGTCGGGCACGAAATTGACTATACCATCTGTGATTTTGTCGCGGACCTGCGGGTTCCCACACCATCAGCCGCAGCCGAACTGGTAATTGGCCGTCAGGAAGAATATCTGCAGCGCCTTGATCGTGCGGAAAAGCATATGCGCTCCGCACTGAAATACTTTACAGAACGACTCCGCCACCGGATCGAAAGCGCAGCCGGGAGCTATGTTTTCAAAGAACCGGCATACATGATTCGTCAAAAGCAACAGCAGATCGACGAGCTGACAACATCGCTTATCACGCAGCTTACGCGTAATCTGGAAGCGCGTGACCGCAAACTCGAACAGCTCTCGCTGCGGCTTTCAGCTCAGAATCCACTACGATCAATCACCGATCACCAGAAAACGATCAGGGAATTAGAAGCCCGCTTAAAAGAACTTGCCTTACGTAAAATCGAACGCATGAACAACGCGGTATCGGGTTTAGACCAGCGGATGGCGGCACTGAATCCCGATAACGTACTCAAACGCGGCTACGCCATGTTAACTGACCGGATGACAGGCAAAACCATCAGTTCGACTACTGTAGCTCCGGGAACTCTGGTCGACGCAAAAGTTGCCAACGGCACCATCGAACTGGAAGTAAAATCAAGCCATCCAAATAACTAACGCCGGGGAATCTGACTTTCTATCGGCAAAGTCGGTTTGACATTCAAGTAGCGCAGGGTTCGCTCGGAAATCTTCCGGAATGTTGGTCCTGCAACTGAACCACCGTAATATCCGCCCTTTGGCTCATCGGCGGTAACCAGCAATACAAAGCGGGGATCATCCGCCGGGACAAAACCGACAAACGTGGCAAAATACTTTGTTTTGGAATAATGACCGTTTTCACTTTTCTGGGATGTCCCGGTCTTACCGGCAACTTCATATCCGGGAACTGCCGCCTGCGTAGCAGTCCCTCCAGTCCTGGTAACCATTTTCATCATCTCAATCATCTGGCGATGCGTACTACGATTACGATAAACGCGTTTTGCCGGCGATGCGGTATATTTAATCGTCACGCCAGTATCCGGCACCTCGACCCGATCAACCAGACGAAGTCCAACCAGACGACCACCGTTAGCCAACGCACAATAAGCACGCGCCAACTGCACCGGGGAACATGACACTCCCTGCCCCATGGGAAACTGAACAATTGATAGTCCATTCCAATATCTGGATGTAGGTTTCCAGAGTCGTCCTCTGGTTTCCGGTTTCAAAGGAATTCCGGTTTTCTGTCCGAATCCAAAATTATGCAGCGTATTATAAAGCAATTCCTTGCCCATCGCCACAGCGATTTTGGCTGTCCCAATGTTACTGGATTTCTGAATGATCTGAGCCACCGACAGTAATTCCAGAGGATGAGAATCATGCAGCCAGTGTTTACAATATAGCCACCGCCCTTTTTCACAGTCAAACCTGGTTTGAGGAGTAACAATTCCATTGTCAATTGCCCCGGAAATGGCGATCGGCTTCATGGTCGATCCAGGCTCAAAGGTATCTTCTGTTATTCGCGACCGATACGAATTAGCGTTCATGGTTGAACGGTCATTCGGATTAAATGTCGGACGCTGGGCAATCGCCATAATATTGCCGGTATGAGGGTCAACCATGATTGCGTAAGCGGCACGCGGCTGGGATTTTTCCATCAAATAATCAAGTTCTTCTTCGAGAATAGCCTGGATCGGTTCCTGAATCGTGAGGAATATATTGATGCCATCACGAACTTTCAGTTCATCCCTCACCATCAGCGGTACCCCGTCACGCGAAATCTCAAATTTGATTTTCCCCCCAGTCGGAGCAATCACTTTATTGAAATACCTCTCAATACCAAGATTTGCCACGATCTGGTCACGATCGATACTCGTAAAACCGAGAATATTGGCCAATAGTTCATTTTTGGGATAATACCGCTGGGTTTTTTCCAGGAAATCAATTCCTTTCAGCTTCATTCGTTTGAGAATAGCTTTGAGCTTATCAGAAATGGGCAATGGCACATTATTGGCAATGTGAGCATAACGACGTTTTACAACCTCATCAGTTCCATCGTCTTTTTTGCGCTTCATGGTTTTGATCATCAAGTCGTGATAGATTTTAACCGGTTCAATATCAAGATATTTCCCCAGAATCAATGCAATTTTTTTACATTGTTCATCATCTCCGCAAATGCTCGGATCAGCAACAACCGTACAACAGGGAATGTTGCCAACCAGGAGATTACCGTTATAGTCGTAGATTTCGCCCCGCTTACCTGTAGTTTTTTTGGTGGCAATATATTTCTTTTGAGCGCTGGTGAAGAGTTCCTGGTGGCGCGCGACCTGTACAAAATAAAGTCGCCCGACAAGGGCGACAAAAAGACAGATAACGACAAATGCGACAAACTTGATTCTAATGGCAATAGTCTTATTGCAAATCACTTCTTCCCTGCGTGGTTTGAGATACTACCAGCGGAGAGGTCACACTCGCTTCACTGGAAGATATATTCCGTTTCCGATCAATCATTACCTGTCTAACCTGATAAGGCTCAGGGGCCACCAGCGCCAGATTATATTCCCTGATCTTGCTTCGGATATGGGTCCAGCTGGTAAGCGCTTCACGCTTCAGCTTCAAATGCTCCAGTTCCCGGTCATACTGGTGAATATTTCTCTTCAAAGTCGTTGCTTCACGGTTCAGCCGTGCGATATCGTCTTTCAGAGATATCCGGTAGTTAACCACAAAAAACAGAATGCAGCCCAATACAAGGACATGCACAATAGCAGCCAGAAATCCGAAACCGCCGCTTTTGCGCCGGGCGGAACTGTTTCTCGCCGTCCTTCTTGATTGAATTTCCCTTGCCTGCAGATTCATTTCTCTTCCATCCTACTGTATTTCATATTTTTACCGCAACTCTGAGCTTCGCGCATGCCGCCCTCGAATTACGCTCAATTTCATCGGCTTGTGCCGTTACCGGCTTTTTTGTTAAAATTTTAAGTCTTGCTTTATGATTACAAATGCACACCGGACATCCCGGCGGACATATACAGCTCGTTGCTTCCTCACGGAAAAAGTTCTTGACGATCCGATCCTCAAGCGAGTGAAAACTGATTACTGCCAGTACCCCGCCCGAAGCAAGTACGTCAACAGCCGCCGCCAGTCCTTTTTCCAGTTCTCCAAGTTCATCGTTGACCGCAATTCTGGGCGCCTGGAAACACAGTGTAGGTGCG
>QKAL01000088.1 GCA_003246475.1 Lentisphaerota bacterium | reverse complement strand
ATATTTTTCTTTTGCCAGTACCTGGTTCTGCATTTTTATCATCGAGGCGACTGCTTGCATGCGGGGAATGTTGATGAGAAGATCGTAACCGACGGAAGGATGGGTGGCGATCATGCTCTTTTCGTTATCCGTCAGTTCTATTCCGGAGAAATATTTTTCCACCGTTTCCAGCGGTATGGTGATACAGCCGAGTTGAGACAATAGTGCGGCGATCTCATATTGCCAGGAGTTGGACAGTTTCATCATCTTGACGATCTGCGTGGTATAGTTGCTGATTCGCCGTGCTTTGTTAAAGGCGATCGGATTGGTCATGGAAAGTATCTCGGTCAGGATCTGAATGCTCCCTTTCAGTGTTTTCTGCAACAGTTCATGCTCGGCGGTAATAAGTTGGTACTGTTTGATGGCGGCGACAAGCGCATTGCTCATGGCCATGACCTGACACGGTTTGACCAGAAAGCGAAAGATGTTACCCTCGTTTACGGCCTCGACTGCGGTGTTGATGTCTGCGTCTCCGGTTAACATGATGCAGACCGAGTCCTGGTTCAATTCCCGGATCCTGTTTAACAGTGCGACTCCATCCATCCCGGGCATATGCATATCTGAAACAACGACAGCAAACGGCCCCTCCTGTTCGAAAATAGTGATAGCCTCCTGCGGGTTGTCGATGGTACGGAGATTGAATGTTTTGTGAAAGACCCGTTCGAAAGACTTCAGAATGTTACGGTCGTCATCGATGATCAGGACTTTTTCATTATATTGTTTATCCATGAGTTATCCCCTCGTTTTTTTCCAGCAGTGCACGCCATGCCGGCAATGATTCCAGTACTCCCGCCTGCTCAAGATATTCCATGTCCAACGGCATGCTTGATTCGGGGTGCGGGTTTTTATCCGGGTGGATTTCATAATAGAAGCAGTCACAAAAGTGCAGTATAGGCAGGATGTTGTAGTTGTTGTAATAACAGTGCGAGGGGTTGTGGTGGAAGAGAATGGTTTCAACGATGATATCACGCAGACCCCATAACGCGATCAGATATGCTCCGACTTCGGGATGGGTAATTCCGATGATCGCTTGTTCCGCGATGGTCTCGGTACAATGGCGGTTTTCCATGTATTGGCAGGTCTCCTGATATTTTTTTCCCATATTTGCAAAAAATACCAGTTTACCCACATCGTGGAAGCAGGCAGCCGTAAACAGATTGTCCAGATCGTTTTTGTCGTGAGGCCCGGAGGTAATGATGATTTTGGCGAATTTCGCCACTGCCAGCGAATGATCCATCAGATCCTCCAGCCATCCTCGCGGAATCTCCTTGCTGCAGAACTCGTGAAAGACCTTGACATAAAGTACCAGTGATTTGATGATGTCAATGCCCAGATATATCACAGCCTGCCGGATGTCGGAAATATGGTTTGGAACCCCGAAAAAGGATGAATTTACGATTTGCAGTATTTTGGTGCTGAACCCCAGATCCGCCTGTACCAGGTTGGCAACCCGTTCCAGCGATACCTCGGATTTTTGCAGTTCGTTGGAGATGTCCAGATAGATCTGGGGCACGCAGGGGAGCGACTCGATCCGGGAAATCGCGCCGGTAAGTTCTTCATTACATAGGCAGTGACGCAATGCGAGCGCGTTACGGATGATGTCCTTCATCTTCTTGATGTCGCAGGGTTTGGAGAAAAACTGGTGTGCCGGGCCCACCGTTTTCAGCACGGCTTCGCGATCCGATTGTCCGGAAAGGATGAAACGGGCAGTGAACGGGGAAATCCGCATTACTTCCATGAGCAACTGCGCCCCGTCCATCCCCGGCATCCGCATGTCCGAGACAATTACATCCATATGGATAGATTTGATTATTTCCAGAGCGTCTTTGCCGCTGTCGACAAAATACATGTCCCATTCTTTGGTCATGTCCCGTAGTGACCGGCGCAACGCGTCGAGAATGCATTTTTCGTCATCCACAAACATTACCGTTTCCATTGCTTGTTCCCCCTAAGGTTTACTCCATCGGTAGACAGAGGTGAAAAACAGTTCCTTTGCCCTCTTTGGTTTCAAAGTCGATCTTTCCATGGTGTTTATTGACTATTACATCATAGGAAATAGCCAGTCCCTGACCGGTACCCCGCCCCGGTTCTTTGGTGGTGAAAAACGGATCGAATACTTTATTGCGACATTTTTCCGGAATCCCTGCACCTGTGTCGGCAATGTCAATATAGGCCCATTGCCGGTCGGCGCGTGTGGTAATGATGATTTCTCCCTTGGTGCTTGAGTCCCCAGTTTTAACCACATCGCCGATCGCGTGCGCCGCGTTGACGAGAATGTTAAGGATCACCTGCTTGAACTCCCCTTCATAACAGGGAACCATGGGCATTTCTTTGTCGAGCTCCAGTTTCACTTCGGCAACATATTTCCACTCGTTTCTGGCAATGGTTACCGTGTTCATGATGGCTTTGTTGATGTCGATGGCGCCGCGTTCCCCGGAACCGGGATGCGAAAATTCTTTCATCGCGCGGACGATGTCCGATATACGCTTGATACCATCCTGAGATTGTTCGAAGGCGGCGGGAATTTCGGCCGCCAGATATTCGAAATCAATTTCTTCGAATTTTTCCCTGATGGCCGAGGCTTCCTCCTGGGTTATCTCCTTCGCGTTATCTTCTTTTCCCAGGCGTTCGGAGCAGTCCCGGAAAAGGGCAATGAAATCATTGAAGGTGTCGTTGAGAAAATTAATGTTGTCGCCGACAAATTGTATCGGTGTGTTCAGCTCGTGGGCGATGCCGGCGGCCAGATGTCCGATGGCTTCCAGTTTCTGTGCCTGTCGCAGTTGCAGCTCGACCAGACGTTTCTGTTCTTTTTCGCGGATGACCTCCCGCATGTCGGTCATAATTGCCAGGATGCCTTTGTATTCATCGGTGGCATCGATGATCGGTGTCAGCCGGAATGAGACCGGAATATGCCTGCCGTCTTTGGTGGTGAAGTTGCCTTCACCTTCCAGCACCTGCCAGTTTATGCCGCAGGTAATCAGGTAGATATCGGATTCCGGCAGTAGTTCGGTAAACATACCTTTGAGATTGCTGTCTTCGTGATTTATCTCCTCCAGCCTGTAACCCAGCAGCGCGGTGAAGGAATTGTTGATAAAGGTGGCCTTCCAGTTGAAATCCATGGTAACGATCAGTTCGGGAGTACATTCCAGCGCGGTATGCAGCATCCGCAGTTCTTCCTCTTTCTGATTGCGGTCTGTCACGTCAAAGAGAATGCCGATGATTCCCGCCTGCTGCCTCGGGTCGACATAGATGTCTTTGCGGACCAGAATGTCGCGAATCTTTCCCTCCGCATTACGTAATGGCAGTTCGTATTCGATAGGTTCCCGGTTCTTGAGATAATATTCGATATCGGAATGGGGGATATTCCTTAAGAAGCTTTGGGAGATCTGCTCCTCGCAATCCCGGATCATCTCCATATCCTGGGCATGATACTGGCTGTTCTCATCCCCCGGAATCAGGTCTTTGGTGCTAAGTCCGTAGATGCTTTCCCGTTTCCGGCCAAAAAATTTTTCAAAGGCGCCATTACATAAAACATATCTGCCATTCCGATCCTTACAGAAGATGGGATTGGGCAGCGTGTCGATCATCAATTCCAGCATGCCGAGCTTATGCTTCATGGCGGCATCTTCGCGGCATCTGTCCGTGATGTCATCGATCATTATGAACAGGAGCTTTCCGGTTACTCCGGCAATGTGGCTGATTCTCAGTTCGACATCTCTGATCTCCCCGGTTTTAAGCAGATGCCGGCATTGTTTGCGGGGGTGTCCCTCCCGATGCAGATTGACACTGTCGATAAACCCCGTCGGCGACATGTCCACCAGATCCGTCCAGCGCAATTGCCTGAATTCCTCTCTGTTGTAACCGTAAAAGCTCATGGCTGCGTTATTGACGTCAACGATAGAAAAATCGTCGGGATTGACAATCATCATCATGTCGATGTTCTGGTCAAACAACCTTCCGTACAGCCCATTTTTGCTGTCGTCAGATTTCATTCTGTTCTTTTGCCCCCATAAATCCTTTCCCCCTGCTATTAATATAATAATTTTTCTGCCGCCGTTGTCAATGTCGTTTCAATGGACAATTATTGTTATTATAGGCCGGAGAAACAAGTTTTCGCGGAATATTGCCACGGCGCGAATATTTCCTGGTTGTTACAATCACATTGCAGACCATAGTTCAATTAAAAATGGATTTTTTCTTGAAACCAATTTGAAAACCGTGATAATCAGATTATGTTAAGGGCTCCGTAATTAAGGTGGCGGGTTAGCTCAGCTGGTTAGAGCGACGGAATCATAATCCGTAGGTCCACGGTTCAAGTCCGTGACCCGCTACCAATTTTTCCTTTAAATCCCCCCTTGATCCAAATCTTAAATGAATCATCTTATATTTTCCGCTGTTGCAAGTCGCACGTCTCATCGTCAGATTATGCGTAAATCAATTTTTCCACACGCGCCAAATTTTCAAACTGCATGTTTTATATCAATATGAACATGGTACGGGCTGGCGTGGTGGGACATCTGGCGGAATGGGAGCATTGCGCCCATCATGAGTTTGTCGGGAATCGGCAACGCTATAAAATCGTCAACATGGACAAATTGCGGCAAGTCTTGGGCATTGGTTCGGAAGAGAAGTTTGTCGATTGGTATGTGAAGACTCTGACGGGAAAAGTCGCTTGCAATATGCGCTCTTGCGAGGCATATTGGAGTCGGGCGGCGGCAGTAGGCGATGCTGACTGGCTCGTCCCAAACGGCGAGGCGCTGAAGCGGATGAACGTTTACGACACTGGAGAGGTTAAATATCTTAGCGGCAAAAAATGGCACTAAAAAATCGCTTTAAGGTGGTTTTTAAGGTGGATAAAATGGATTTTCAAGCACAAAAATGCAAAATTATAAGCATCCGACCCCAAAGTGAACTACCCCAAAGTGACCCCCAAAGTGACCCCCCCAAAGTGCCCAAAGTGCTTCCCCAAAGTGCTTACCAAAGTGCTTCCCCCAAAGTGCTCTGACCCGTTGGCCCTGATGAGTATGGTATTCGATTCTACGATAATATACAAGCGTTTCCCAGAGGTCATTATCTATTTGATACATTTCCGGCATCAAGACAAGGCTTGGCATTAAAATATGAATGGAACTCTATGTCAAATTTCAAGCAGTGGCAAATTAATGAAGGAACTTCTATATTAGAAGGGCGGGCTGCGTCTCAAGGGGTGGGCTTTGAAGGAGGAAAGATTCAAAAATATGTACCTAACATAAATGATTTACTGGAGCCATAAGTGTGGAAAAACAAAATGTTTTAGAATCTATTCAATATGCAATATCAGCAATAGAAGCTCATATTGCAGGAGTAACTGTAGATAATTCGGTCAAAGATATTCCAGCTTCTTTTTTTGATCACTGTAGAAAGGAACTAAAGGAAATGAAATATGAAATATTGCAAAATTCCTTTTCCGGAATACGTTTTGGAATGGGAAAAGCAATTATGGACTGTTGTCCAAATGATTCTGTATTGACTGACAAAATTTTGAATGCAAAACAAAAAATTGATAAATATTGGAAATCCAAAGGCTGAGAGAACAGGATATAAATTGAAAATTGCGTTTTGAAGTTAGAAAAATGAAACGGCATATACGGCGAGTTTCTGCGCTCTGGGGTCCGGCGCTCTGGGGTTGGACCACCTAACAAATGACTGTTTAGTATGAAATTGGTTGGGGCTCTGGGGTTTGGGGCTCTGGGGTCGGATGCGCATAATTTGTTGGGGCTCTGGGGGTGGGGCTCTGGGGTCGGATGCGCATAATTTGAAATGATTATGCTCTGCTCTGGGGTCATGCTCTGGGGTCATGCTCTGGGGTTTGGCTCTGGGGTCGGATGCACCTTTAAATTATTATTAACCCGGCAACAAAACTGGTGGCTCTGGGGTCGGATGCGCATAATTTGAAATGATTATGCTCAAATCGTATGCTTTTTGCGAGATAAAAGTTTCATTAGAGCGATTTTTTTGATGGCAAAAAATGCGTTTAAGCATGAAAGTACGGGGACGCATAATTTTACGTATGATTATGTGACTTCGGGGCATCCGGGGCTTGTTTTGGTGAGCGTGCCGTATATAGTAGATCATAGCGTGGGTTATACTTATGACACGCTGGGGAGGCGTTCGGCGATGCAACTGAAAAACGGCGGTACAGCGGTATTCAAAGCATGACGAATACGGTTGGTATTGAAAAACGTTTAAATTCTGTCGGAAGTTTATAATCGAAATGCCAATTGCCGTCTTTACAGCGTAAATAACAAGTGTCTTTCATATCTTCTTCATGATTAAAACGGTGTTGAGTTTCTGTCTCACGATTAAGATGGATATTACTAATTGCTTGATAACCAGTAAGATAATAAAAATGGCGGAGAGAGCGAGATTCGAACTCGCGGTCGGGTTACCCCGACAATGGTTTTCGAGACCATCCCGTTCGGCCACTCCGGCATCTCTCCGCATACGGGACGGTGAATCCCGCGCTTTATAAAATATCCATTCTTTTGAATTTGTAAAACGAAATAATGAAATATATCGTTTTTTTCCGAAAAATGACAGGATTGACATGAAAATAGTGTCAAGGATAGAAAAAATGATTGTATATCACTAAAAATTGTTTTGACTGTTGAGGTTTTTTCCGCTATAATTAGAGCTGGGATGTTTTTTTAATTTATCAATCAGGGAAAGACAATGGCTGAGAACCTTGATAGCGGAGCAGTGTACTTTAAACCGGCGGCAAAGATCGTTCTGGTAGACGATTCGGAGTTGAACCGGGATTTTATACGTATGGCGTTCAAAAAACCGAATTATGAGATCTTTACCGCCGCCGACGGACTGGAGGGGATTGAACTCATAAACAAGATGGAGCCGGAGCTGATCCTTCTGGACATCATGATGCCTGGCTTGGACGGATACGATGTTGCCGCCGTATTGAAAGAGGATCCCAAAACGACAAATATCCCGATCATTTTCATAACCGCGTTGAATGACATTCAGGACAAACTGAAGGCCTTTGAAGCCGGAGCCGTGGATTTCGTCAGCAAGCCGTTTAACCATCGTGAGCTGATTGCCCGTGTCAAGACCAATATTGAAAACCGGCGCCTGATCCGTCAGAAAGACAATATGATGCAGATGGTGATGCAGGACAAGCGTAATTCCGCCATTGCCCGTATTGCCGGCGGGATCTCCCATAACATCAACAACATGTTGAGTACGGCATTCGGCAATATCGGATTGCTGGAGTCGTTGCTGCAGGATAAGCTGGACAGTACGACCCAGGAGGCGATGCAGGATGTGCAGCTCAGTCTGTCAAAGATTCAGTTGCTGGCCAAGCGCTTTCTGGTTCTGTCCGGACACCAGCAGCCGACCTGGTCGATAGCCGAAAGTAAGGTCGATCTGGATATCCAGCGGATTGTCAATGATTTTATTGAGAACAACCGCGAACAGCAGAGCCGGGTAAATACCACATACTCAAATGAAATCCCCGAAAATACCATCGTCAAATACGATACTTCGCTGATTTTCGAGTGTCTCCAGCTGATCACGCAGGAGACGCAGGATGCGGCGCAGGAGTACGTCAATTTCCGTTTTGCGTCGGAAAAGGATGAGGCCGGAAAGACGTTACTGGTTCTTGAGATCGAATCAGATTTCACCTTGCCCCATGACATTGAGGAATCGATTTTCGAGCCGTTTGCATTATCGGCGGCCAATGTAGGGTCAGGGCTTGCGTTTTCCGTGGCCAAAAACCTGATCGAGCGTAACGGAGGAAAAGTTACCGCCAAGGTATTAAGTCCTAACTGCCTGGCCTTCCGGATTCTGTTTGAATGACATTTATCCCGCCTTCGTATATCCATTAATAAGCATGGGGCAAAGAGGTTTGCATTCAAGCCGGGAAATTTATTGCCCGCAGCGTTGATTTATTGCGTTTGGGGGCTATTTTCTGATGTTATAACCAGAGGGATAGTGGATGCTGAGACTGAAGACAATGCTGCCGGCGGAGTGGCAGGAGATATTGAACGCGGAGTTTGAACAGGATTATTTCCGGCAGCTGGAGGCGTTTCTGGAGTTGGAGATGGCGGAGCATACGGTGTTTCCGTCCCGCGAGGATATATTTGCCGCCTTTCATCTTACCCCGCCGGACAAGGTGCGGGTGCTCTTGCTGGGGCAGGACCCGTATCACGACCACGGTCAGGCACAGGGACTGTGTTTTTCGGTGCCGGACGGGGTCAAGCTGCCGCCGTCGCTTCGTAACATGTATAAGGAGATGGCGAGCGATCTGAATATTGCTCCGCCAGCCGGAGGGAGTTTAAAATTCTGGGCGGCGCAGGGGGTGTTGCTGCTCAATACCTGTTTGACGGTACGTGCCCATGAAGCGGCATCGCACAGTAAAAAAGGGTGGGAGCAGTTTACCGATGCGGTTATTGCCGCGGTCAATGCCCGTTCCGTGCCGACGGTGTTTGTGCTTTGGGGAAACCACGCCGCGGGCAAAGAAAAATTGATCGATCAATCCCGCCACCATATTCATAAATCGGCGCATCCGTCGCCACTTTCGGCTTCGCGGGGTTTTTTGGGCAGTCGTCCATATTCACGCATTAACGAGCTGTTGCGTCAATCCGGCCATCCTGCCATTGAATGGGTTCCGGCAGCGGTTGTGCCCGAAGCGCAAATGGAATTCAAATTTTAACTGTTCTCCGCCGGTTACCATGGATTGTAAAAACATTGATCCTGCCTTATCTTATATAATATATGGGTTTCGGCGGGGGCTGGTCTCATGACCTCTGGGGAACACTTTCTGATATTGGGGAAAAAATAAACAGGGCACAAAGGATGAATACATTCAAACGCCTTCTTCTTGTCTTTTCGCTGGCAATTTTTCCATTTTATCTTCACTCGCTGGATATTGACAAAGCAACTTTGACCCGTCTTGGCGACGGAGTTCGCCGGGGGCAGGTTGAAGAACAGATGCTGCAGGCAAAGCTCAGGCAGGAGATTGCCAGAATCAAGGCTAGTTCGCTGCCGGAACACCGCAAGACCGGTGAAATCGGCATGGCTTTCTATAAATACCAGGAGGCCAGTCGTGATTTGACGATAAAATACCGTGCCGAGGCCCAGCAATATCTGTTCCAGATCGCAAATTCCGACGGTGGTTCCGGTGCTGATATTCGCGAGACCGAGGGAACGAAGATCGGTGAACGCGGGCATCGCGGCTGGACCGGGGATACGGATGCCGGCGGTTCGGAATCGAAGGCAAAAAAGCTTGCCGAAGCCGCCCGGGAGATGGGATTGAAAGTACATGAGTCGCCCGGCTATATCCAAGTCGAGGGGCTGGATCTGACGGTACATAAGGAAATTCCGGCGGGACGTCCTTCCACGGAGGCGCATCTGGCAAAAATAGCCACGGACGCCAATTCGCATGAGAGTTATGTCTCGGTGGCGATGGCGGACGGGCAGCCCGGAAAGAAGTTTG
The DNA here is from genome assembly GCA_003246475.1 of Lentisphaerota bacterium. Classification (GTDB taxonomy): domain Bacteria; phylum Verrucomicrobiota; class Lentisphaeria; order Victivallales; family SZUA-371; genus SZUA-371. The sequence continues at coordinate 4,532 of QKAL01000088.1, read as the reverse complement.
TACAGACCAACGATCACATCAAAAAGGCTATGGATGGCGTAAATGTTTCGACGAGCGAACTGATTGCCAAGCCGGAGAAACTTCAGGGGATGGTTAAAGGAACATTGAAAGCGTGCAACAGTAGTGAGATGTCGCGCTTTCGCATCACGGAAATCATGCGTCAGCATGGATATGAAGGGCATTCCATTGACTTGCTCGAGGATCTGGCCGCCTTGAAAGGAGGCAAGTCCATCGCACCGGAGACGGCGGGAATGGATGACGGGAAGTTGAAAAAGCTTCAGGCCGTTTGCAAAGATGTGCTCATAGAGGCAAAGGCTTCGGCTCAGGCCGGATATGAGTTGGAGATCCACGATGCCCGGAAAAAGTTGACTGCGCTGGAAAACCAGGGGAAGTCGAAACAGGCTGCGGAATTGCAGGAATTGATCTTCGACAGCTGTGTAAGGGCAAATGAGACGTCGCGCGTTGCGGATGAGGGATTGAAGAAATCCGGGGCGAAGCGTTTCGAGAAACCCCTTGGCAGTACCGGTGAAATCGATCCTTTGGGCGGATTGGGAATGGATGGTTCATCTACCCCTAAAAAGCCGTCCGGTGGTGATGACATCGGGCCTAAGCCGCCAGTACAGCCGGGAGGGACAACGGCAAAAGTCTCCAGGCTGGTGGGTTATGCCGGCGCGGCGCTGACGACCTATGAGGCATGGAAGCGGGAGTGTGAGGCCGCCAAAGCACAGGGGCGGCAGGTGTCATATATAAATTTTGGAGCCAATGCCGCATTGGACCTGAGTGGAGTAAGCGGATATGTCGGGCAGGCTGTTTCCGTTCATAAGCAGCTTACGGTAGAAAACAATGCTTCTCTTGACAGTATGATGGACGATATTGAGCGCGGCGGATATGACATGTCCAAGGTGAGCGACGCCCGACTGATGATCGTTGCCACCAAGGCGACCATCCGGACGGTGGTGATGACGTCCTACGAGGCGGCGAAAGTGATTCCCGTTGCCGGTGATATCCTTGGAGGGATAGAGAACAGTTATGCCATATCCACATCAGGATATGACGCGTTGATGGCGGAAATAGAAAAAAATCGGATACTGGCGGAAAACACAGCGGCGCAGCAGGAGACGATGGAGCGGGTCATGGCCAATTCCAGGGCGGCGATCCCTCTTCTTCAGAAAATATCGACGCAGTACCAGGAAAATCTTACAACGATGCAGACGCTGGAAAATCTGCTCAGAACCTATGATAATTTTGTGGCCTTGAAACAGCAGCTGGAGAGTAATCGCCGAAATTGTTCGGCGTTGACCGCATACGCGCGTGAAGTCAAAAATGTCAGGAAGGTTCCGGCGGGCGAACTGTCTACCCGGTTCGAGTCGGTTAAGAAGGAGTCGGAGCGAATCTGTGCCGCAGTTGATGCTCTGTTGCGTTCTCAGAAAGATCAGAAGATTGACGGCAAAGAGTTCCAGACTCAGGCGAGGGGGCTGCTTGACTCGTGCATGTCGGTAAAGGAAACCATGGCCGAGTCCCTGTGCCAGCTGGCGGACATTCAGGCATTGGGGAAAGCCGGACCGATGATCGATGGGATCAAAAGCTACCAGTTGCAGTTGACCAAGGACCTCGCCGACGCCCGAGATTTGGCTCAGAACGCCAAGGCTGCCGCCGGGCGTTACCGTCATCTGATTCAGGAACAGAAGTCGTTGCTTGAGAAATTCGGCGAAATCAGAAAACAGGTGTTGACCGGTATAGATTTTTTTAATAACAAGCGGGCTGCCGCTGGTTCGGATCAGGAACTGCAGTTGGAAAAAGCCCGGGACATGATTAATAACATAACCATAGGCAAGGCATTGAATGCCGAAGCGGTTGAGCAAAACAGTGTCAGACTTGAAAAGATGGCGGGGCTGCTGGATAGTGCGAGTGTTGCCGCTCCCCCGGCGGATAACGGCGGACTGGATGCCGTGGAAGTTGAGGCGGCGGGAAAAGAGGCGGCACGCCTTGAAGGTCCTGCGGACCAGGCGTCGGCGGCATTGGATCGGGCGCTGGCGCGGATAAGGCTGCTGGATGTCGACTTGTCGGGGATGACGGTGTACGTGATTGTTGTAGATGCTCATAGCGGCAGGAACATATCTGCCGCCTATGCTGAAATGATTCCTTCTTCCGAAACCGGGGTCCTCCGTTCGGAGGCCAACGGGGAGCGGCTGGAGTTTCGGGATGTCATACCGGGGAATTACACTTTGCGGGTCGGGGCTGATGGTTATGATAAATTTACGAAAAGGCTGGTGCTGAAGACCATTGAGCCGGGTAGGGAGAAGGATGTTACGGAGACCGTGAAGCTGCAGCCAATGGCCGGGATGCAGACGATCCGGGAGGAGCGACAGGATGCTGTTGAGATTGATCGTAAGGCAGGTGCAGTCGACGATGCCGCGCTTGAAAAAGCGAAGAATGTCATATCCGGTATTGGTTCTCTGGCGGGGCGTGGGGGTTATGTGACTCGAGACATGTTGCTCGAACAGAACAACGACTATTACGGGTTGGCCGGTGCTGTTGCAGAATATGCCGGGGCAAGAGGCCGTGGCGACTGGGTCAAGATGTTTTTGCTGGGATATACGCCCGAAGGAAACGATCTGTTGTCGCGTACGCGTAGTCTGGCATTTGCTTTCATGGCGGAAAAATTCGGTGCAGCCATGGAATCCGGATGGCTGGTGGAAAACGGTGGTGATCTCAGCCGCGCGGTGGCTTCCATCGATTCAAAAGATGGCTACGGAGTTTTGGCTCGAATTATGGCACAGTCTTATCTGGACAGCCTGAAAGATATAGGTCTGAATGTCTCTGATATAAAATACTACAACGCTTATGCCGCATATAACGTGAAAATGTTTAATGCGGAAAAGCTTAAGGATGAACGGCAATGCGACCGCGAAAGCGAATTTAAGAAGATCTCCGCCGCCCTTGAGCCGGTAATCAGCAAAGGCGGCTATGCCGGGGTATGCGCGAAGCTGGATGCATTCTGGAAGTCGGAGGAGTGGAAGAAAATCTGTCCGTCAGATTTCAAGGTCGAGCCTGCCGGAGAGCTGGCCCGTGACTACCGCCGTAAATTCATCCGAGACTACCTGTTGAAAGGTTGGCTCCTGTGGCTTAAAGAGCAACGGCTCAATGCATCCCGGCAACTGGTGGCTGCTCTTGATAGTTTCTGTTCCGGGCTGGTAAGGGCCCAGTTGACCTGTCGGGGACAGATCGTCACCGTCCCCGAGACATGCCAGTTGGAACTGACCGCCGACATCTGTGGCGTAAAGTCAAAAGGGGCGATAACCGCCGGACAATATACGCGTACGGCGGGGTTTAGGGAAGCGTCATCCCGGGTGATACAGATAGCGGTAAACGCGAAAAACAGCAGTTCCCTCTGTCGGGTAAACAGCGGATGTTCATCCTACTATTTTGAACTTGATTCCCGGCGGCTGCCTTATGAGACGACTGTACGTGGATGGAACATTGACGTGACTGTGCCGCCGGTAAAATTCTTTGTCATGACCCTTGACGATACCGGAAAGAATATTCCGCAAGGACGCGTGAAGGTGCCGTCGAGCCTGCCGGACCGTTTTCAGGAATTTCAGGGTGGAATCAATCAGGTCATCAATTCACTTAACAGCGGGTCGCTGTCGGTGGACGAGGCAAAACGGGTGTTCCGGGAGCATTGCGCCGAGATGGATGTCTGGCGTGATGCTTCGGTGCGGAGATTCGAGATGATAGGGAAGGTTTTATGCCATAACCGGGAGATCGATTACAAGGAACTGGAGAAGGCGCCGGAAAGCGCTCGCCGTCCCGTATTTGATAAGTATCAGGCCGACATCACCGCGGCCTCGAAAGAGTTGCAGAAGTTGTCCGACGTTGTATGGAAATTCCGTCGCGATGCCGAACAGCGGTTGAATCAGATATGCGACAGCCGTAGTAAGGCCAAGAACCAGATACATTCCCGCTCAAAATCGTTGAATAACGAACGGTCAAAAATTTATGAGGAGACAAAGGTTTTCAACAAAGCCAGAGATTGTTTCAATGCATGGCTGACGCTATGCCGGGACATCGATCGCAGTCGTGATACGCGATTGCAGCAGTCGGCGACCAGGGTAACGGATATCCTGTATGAGTCGCAGAACAAGGAACTGGAAAAGGTCAGGGTACGGCTGGGCGGCTATGACGGAGAATATAACCAGCTGCCGGGAATAAGGCAGCACATCCAGTCGCTGCAGGATCAGATCAGTCTGTTTAATCGCGATCTGAATTCATATTACAGGAAGGAGAAAGGCAGGCTCTTTTTTGAGAAAGACTATTCCTTCCCGGATAATGCGATTTTTTATGAGAATTTTTCCTGGGATCATGACGAGCTTTACAACATTGATTTCCTGTGCCGACAGATTAAATCGCAGGAAATGGTTGCTCGTGGAATATCGGAGATTGACAGGTATCTGGCCCGTTTTAGCCAGTATGCCGGGTCGATGGGGTCGGTCGGGAGTAAGATAGGCGGTATCATGTCACGTCTGCCCTCC
>QKAL01000284.1 GCA_003246475.1 Lentisphaerota bacterium | reverse complement strand
ACCGAAAAAGCACGTCTCGGCCCTATCATATCCGCCCTCAGCAACGGTATTTCGAATTCTATTGTATTTCCCATATTATCGACGGGGATGGATTCTTCTGGGAGCCACCGGACAAGGAGATTATGATGACTCCGGGACTGGCGGCGGTGGTCACACCCGGGCAAATCCATTGTTACGGCGCATATAAAAATTTTTATTGCGAAGACACCATATGTTTTGTCGGACCGCTGGCCGACGCGTTATTCAGGAATGGGCTGTTGAAATCGGGAGTCCTTGAAATTGGCCGGGCCAGACGCCTGCTTCCCATCATCGAACTGGCAGAGGATCCATCAATCAGTGCACAGCTCAACGCCAATCTGGAACTGCAAAAACTGATTTTCCAATTATATGAAGAAAACCTGCAGCGGCACAATCTGGAACGTTATCCTCAACTGCCTCTCCTGCTGCAGGAAATCAAAAGCAATTTCCATAAATGGTGGACCGTCGATGAGATGGCCGAATTCTGCAGCCTCAGCAGCGCCCAGTTTCGCCGCGTCTTCGTCGAGCATACCGGCCTGATGCCAAAAAATTATGTCGACAGGATCAAGACCCACAACGCCATCCGGCTGTTGACAAATACCGATGACCCGATCGAATATATCGCCAGACGCCTCGGCTATACCGATCCGTTTCATTTCAGCAAAAGGTTCAAGCAGATCACCGGAGTATCCCCCTCGTTGTGCCGGGAGCAGTTCCGCCGCAGCAACGGGGAACTTTGGCACAGCGAAGAAACCGACTTGATGCCACCCGTACCATCACAAAGCCGGTAATTTTCTATATAAAAGCCAATACTGAAGTTGGGAAAAAAAATTTTCCGTGCTATCTTAATTAATTTGCAATACGGCAATTATTCAACTTGATCAAGAATTTAATTATATAGTATAACAATAATAATGAGAAAGATTTTCCTTCACTATTACCGCTATTATATCCTGCGGATGATAACGCTATGTTATTCGCGGATAGGTGAACACAACTTTTTTGTAATCGTCGGCGTACTGGTCGGGATTATGGCTGGTCTGGCCGCCGTCGCGATGAAATATCTGGTACATTGCCTGCGGCCGTTACGGGGCTTTCTCGCCAACCATTCCATGGGCTGGCTCATCATCGCCCTCCCCCTGCTGGGCATCACCATTTCATACCTGATACAAAAGTTGATCGTCGGCAAAAAACCATATGACAAAAGCCTGAGCAACCTGATTTTGCTGCTGGGCTTGAATCGTCCGGAAATGCCCTTCCACAAAGTATTTTCCCATATCCTGACCAGCGGGTTCGCGGTCGGGCTCGGAGGATCGGCCGGACTGGAAGCGCCGATTGTACTCACCGGTGCAGCGATCGGATCAAATTCCGGCAAGTTATTCCGCATCAACAAGAAACAAAAACAGCTCCTGCTTGGATGCGGCGCGGCGGCGGGCATCTCCGCCATCTTTAACAGCCCGGTTGCCGGAGTACTGTTTGTGGCCGAAATATTGTTACCGGAATTCAGCGTCTCGACCCTGATACCGGTTCTTCTGGCCTCTGCCACCTCCGCCGTCGTAGCACGACTGCTGCACGCCGAACAGCTTTTCCTGCTGGTCAGTTCCGGATGGAACATGAAGGCGATTCCGTTTTATTTCGGGCTGGGACTCTGCTGCGCACTGATCGGCGTATATGTAATCAGGACTTCCTACTGGCTGGGAGGAAAACTCAACAAGATAACCGGTGACTGGATGCGACTGCTGATAGGCGGCAGCGTCTTATCACTGCTGATCTTTATGGTGCCGCCGCTTTTCGGCGAAGGCTATGACGACATCACCCGGCTATTCTCCGGCGATTTAACGGAAATTTATCGCCACAGCTGGCTGCCGCAATCAATTATCGGCAACGAATCCATGCTCATATTGATACTTCTGGCAGCGATTCTGCTCAAAGTAGTGGCAACCTCACTGACGGTTGGCAGCGGCGGCGACGGCGGCATCTTCGCGCCGTCCATGTTTATTGGCGCATTTGCCGGATACCTCTTTGCCCATCTGGTCAATCTGACCGGGCTGGTGGAGCTCAACCCGGCCAATTTTATCGCCGCCGGGATGTGCGGTGTGTTCACCGCCGTGATGCGGGCTCCGATGACCGGCATCTTCCTTATTGCGGAAGTCACCGGAGGATACATCCTCTTTATCCCGCTGATGATAGTATCCGCGCTATCCTTCTTCATGGCGCGATGGTTCGAACCATATTCCGTCTACACTAAAGCACTGGCGGAGAAAAATCTTCTTTTCTCCGAAAACCGCGACAATGCCATTCTCCACCGGATCAAAGTCAAGACCATCGTCGAACACGACTATCCTTCCGTTCAGAAGGACGATCCGTTCCGGAAGCTGGTGCAGATCATCACCGAAACGCCGAAAACCATCTTCCCCGTCCTCAATGACGAAGGTATCCTGATCGGGATCGTCAACATCGACAAAGTACGTAACATGCTGCTCAATAACGATGTATATGATCTGTTACTGACATTCGACATCATGGATGAGCCGCTCGGCATTCTTCAGCCGGAAGACACGCTGTCGGTAGCCATGACCAACTTTGAAATCACCCACGCGGAAGCGCTTCCGGTGGTCAATACCGAGGGTAAGTTCCTCGGTTTTGTCTCAAAAACCGGGATATTCAGCCAATACCGTAATCTCGTCAAACAGACTGTCGCCTTCTGAAGTCCTTTTTATATTTTCGTGATCTCGCGGGATTTTCCACCACGAATTTCCTGCCGGATTAGGGCAATAAGAAATTCTTTCGCATCATCACGCATGAGGGCACCGAAGACAAAATCCCTGTCGTCTGTCGTAACACAGATTCCATTTTGAGCAACGTTGTTAACCTCAATATTGGTACGTTTCAGGCTGACGCGACTATCATGTGCATACTGGAATTTCCGCGTCCACCCCAACTTGCCAACCCCGACAAAAAAAGTGCCTTCGCCTTGATCCATGGTGAGACGGCTGGAGCCAAACAACAAATAGATAATGATAGAAAACAAGGTGATCGTACCGATTAGAAACGGCAGCTCGCCAAACAACATACTTTCATCATATTTTCCCGAAGAAGTCATCGTAACATAGATTCCACCCAGAGTAAATCCCGACCAGCAGACGGCAAAGGGAATAAGAAACAGCAGAATCGGGCTGAAACGATGATAGGAAACAATGCGTTCGTGATTTTCTCCCTCGATGAATTTTATTCCACGGGGAACGTTGTTCAAGTCGATTTTGATATCGACATTTTCGACAACTTCCGCGAATGAAGAGACCATTCCGCAATTACGGCACAATGCCTTATCCGTCGCCACATTTACATCTTCCGGAGAAATAACCCCCTGACAGGACGGACATAAAAATTCCTTCACCGTGCTGTTTTTTAACATCATCAGTAACCTTTACCAAAATGTTGTTTGGAATATAATAATTATTTTTCACGGTTTTTCCAGTACTCTAAAAACGATTCCGGAAAAAAACACGCCGGAGATTCAAGCATTAAGGCGGCACAGGTTTGGATTCCGCGATTGTAAAAACACCAGAACAGCTCTACATTATACGCGGTTAAAATGTTTTGGACAAGCTGGGAAAGAGAACTTGATGGAATACAATTATAATGTCTGGATCATCTCCGGGGAGGCCTCGGGAGATATGTACGGCGCCCGACTGGTGCGCGAAATGAAATCCTCTGCCGCAGCGGAGGGAAAAACCATCCGCATCAGCGGCATGGGCGGGCCGGAAATGCAGAAAACCGATATGGAGATTCATGTCGATTCCACCGAACTTGGAGTGGTCGGCTTTGTCGAGATATTCAAACATATCTTCACCTTTCTCGGTATCTTTTTCGGCCTGGTCCGCCGGGCTGTAAAAGAACGTCCCGATGCCGTTGTCCTTATCGATTACCCCGGGTTCAACCTGCGTTTCGCGCAGGTCATGCACTGGTTCAAGATCCCGGTAATCTGGTATGTCACGCCGCAGGTCTGGGCATGGGGAAAACACCGCATACCGCTACTGGCAAAATACTGCTCCAAAATGATGGTAATCTTCCCCTTTGAGACCGAAACCTACTCCCATACCCGGCTCGGACAGCACACCATATTCACCGGGCATCCGCTGGTCGACATCATCAACGAACAACGCGACCCCGACAATGTCCGCGATCCTGACACATTCCTGTTACTGCCTGGCAGCCGTTCGCATGAAATCGAACTGTTGCTGGGATCAATGCTGGATACGGTCTGCGTCCTGCACCAGAAGCATCCGAATCTGCGTTTTGTCCTGCCGGCGCCTCGCGAACGCATCTATAATAAAGTCGAGAAGATGATAAGCGACTACCGCGCCAGACATCCCGAACTGCCGGATATCCAGTTGAAACTTGGCAACACACGTTGGTGGCAGCAGCACGCCGGGACCGGACTGGCGGCCTCAGGTACGGTCACGGTGGAATGTGCCATTTCCGGACTGCCGCTGGTAGTCTGTTACCGATTGAACAAACTGACTTTCATGATGGCACGGATGCTGGTCAAGCTGTTCCGCGGCTACTTTACCATGACCAACATCATTGCAAATAAAGCAGTCTATGAGGAATTTCTGCAATGGCAGGTCTGTCCGGAGATTCTGGTTCCGGCGCTGGAGAAGATCCTTCCCGGCGGCGAACGGCGCGAAGAAGTAATTCAGGATATTGAAAACGTAAAAAGCATGTTATGTTGCGGCAGTGCCAACGCCAGTGCCAACGCCGCCAAAGTATGCATGGATTTTATTTCCGCACGTCAAGCGGCAAACCGGTGATTTTAACCGGAATCAATCCTGATTTTTTGTTGCTGCCGTGTGGAAAATATCGGTGACGGCTGTATGTTAAGCATCCTGGACTGAACCGCAACATCGAAAGATCAAGAGATGGATAACGATATGGCAAAACTGCTCGGAAGCGACTGGGACAAGGCGTTTGATGCCGGGCAGTCGTCCCGGCTGCTGCAGAACCGCAACCGCCACCTCGGCATGTTGCTGGCTTGCGAACAGTCACCTTATTACATCCAGATTCTTTATCGTATGCTCCGCTTTCGCCGCGATCACGAGATCGAACCTCTGAACGATGACATCTATCAGGCAGTAAAAACCGCGCAGGAACAGCTCGCCGGCGAGGAATATTCACCGGAAAAATTCAACCAGCAGATTAACCAGCTGCTGGAATGGAAACTCATCAGCCGCCGGATTGAAAAGGAACGGCTGAAGGGCTACCGCGATGCCAGCCGGAACAAATTCCGTTATGCTCTCGAAGACGACACCTGTTCGTTCCTGAACTGGCTCGAAGAACGTATGGAACAGGATATTTCCGGCAGTTACGACGACACCCGCAACCTGCTCGACGACGTCCTGGCCCGTCTCCGCGGCGTCATCCGGGAACTTATTAGAATCGATTGCGATTACTGTGACGAAGACGCCTTGACCAGAATCAGAATGCTGGTCTATCACTTTGAACAGATCGATGATTTATCGGCACGCATCAGCCGCCGCCTGATCGGATTAAACGCCCGTTTGAGCGCTTTTCTGGTCAGCCACTATAGCATTGAAGAAGCGACGAAAATCATAGCTGAACTTGAATTTTACCTAAAAACTTATCTCCGCCAGCTCAATGAGTCACGCGAAGACATCCTTTCCGCTATCGAAGAACTCAGCTCCGGCGAACGGCTGAAACAATTGCGATTCTGCCGTAAAACTATGCTCGAAGAACAAAAAAGAACATCCCTGCTGTTACGTTCCGGCGGGACGATCGAGACACCGGAAACACAACTGCGCCGCATGAGCTCCTTTTACGAAAATGAAGGGCAACTGGATCGCCTCTGCCACCGCATCAATGATTCAGCCATGAAAGTATGGGGCAAGATGAGCGCCCATCTGCGCGAGCTGGAACGAAAGAACACCCGACTGGAAAACCTTCGTTGCCGCCTGGAAGAAATCGCCGAACTGCCGGAAAATGCCGTACCGGAATCTTTTCTACTTGAGTTGCTTGCTCCGGCGCATATGGTCGGCGACAAACAATACTGGGATGAATTTGAAAAAGCCGATCCGCCGCAGCCGCGCCGCGAGACCGGATCAATGCGTACACAACCCCGCAGTTTTCTCGGCGCCAAAAGCGACAAAGGCAAACCCGTGCAGAGTCTGGAGGAATCCAGGCTGGAAATGCTGCGCGGCTGGATTAACTTAGCATGCCGGTTCAATGACCGCGGCGAAGCCGATATCGCCCGCATGGAGATTAGTGCTGTAGAAGATTTTATGCGCGTACTCGAGCTGGGACGGCGAGGAATCCTTACTGAGGGCAAGACCCTTCGTAAACTTGATTACCAATTAAAAACCGGAAGAAAGATGAAAGAGCTGGTTTCCCCGGAAGGCAGAAAACTGGAATTTATCGAAATGAAGCTCGTGGAGTTGAAAAATGGAAAAAATGCTTAACGAACAATTACAGAAAAATCGCGATAAGGTGGTGGCCATTCTCAACATCCTGATCGAATCGCCTTATTTCTACCGTAACGATTCCGACGAGCTGTTTTTGTTCCTCCGCCGTCACCGCCGCGAATTTAACGAATTTTTTCGCGAATATTATAACTGGGAACTGGTCGTGGATGAAAAATGCGCCCGCGTCTACAAGGAAAAGTGGTATAACGATGCCATTACGCCGGGCTCACGGCTGCAGTTCACTCTCAGCTGCCGCGACGAAAGTATTGCCTTTATGCTGCTGATCGAGTTTTTCGAACATCAGCTGGAAGAAAACGCCATGACCGTCGAGGATAAAAACAACCTTTGTTTTACTTTCGGCGACTGGCTGGAATTTCTCCAACGCCGGTTTCAGGAACTATTCCCGGCGGCGCGGGAAAAATATACCGCCGAATATCTGCGCAGCAGCGTTCTGCGCGCGCTCGTGCCCAAACTGCTGCGCTACCGCTTCCTGCGCGAGCTGCCCAAACCTCCGGGCATGGAACTGACGCTCGACCAATATATCTATGAAGCGCTCCCGGCGCTTTATCACTACAACTCCGGCCGGCTTAACCGGAGTATCACCGAAAACGATCTGGTCTTCTCCATCTCTGCAGGAGAAGAACCGGTCGGAGAAGATGAAACCGACACCTATACCGAAACCGCTCCCGAGGAACAGGGCGCGGCCGCGGAAGACGTTGACGGTTTAATCCAGGAATTAAACGAGGATAGTCATGCCTAACAGCGATAACCACTACTATATAAACCGTATACGCCTGATAAACTTCCATAACTTCGTCAACGAAACCATAGAAGTAAAAAATGGCGGACATCTGTTTCTGCTCGGCGATAACGGTTCCGGAAAAACTACCGTTCTCGACGCAATCCATTATGTACTGACAGCCGGAGAATGCATGGAATTTAATTCCGCCGCCCGCGTTGCCGGAAGCAAGGAGGGCGGACGCCGTCCGCAGGGTATCATCACCCGTTACAACGTTGATACCGGGCACTTGAATCCCAACGGGGGCATCACCTATGCGGCGCTTGAAATCATCGGCCGCCATGGCCGTCCCTCTACCGTCGCCATCGGCATGTCCGTCGCCTCTCCCAACGAAAACCTTAAACGCTGGGGCATCGTCCGCGAATGCACGCTCGAAGAGATCCCGTTCCTGCGCGAGGAAGACGGCAAACTTCTGCCGCTCAACAGCGTGGAAATGAAAAAAGCGTTGAAGGGAACTGGTTTTCACGGTCAGATCAACGCCTATAAAAAACAGCTGGCGGAACGCTTTACCGGCGGCATGGAGCCGTTCGGTGACTTCTGCCACTTTTTGTCCATGGGTAAAGCCTATCGCGAGATTGTATCACACTCCTCCGATTACCATGCCCTGTTCAAAAAACTGCTGCCGCAACCCAATGCAGACATCTTTGAAAAGATCGTCGATTCGCTGAAAACCCTCGACTCGAGCCGCGGCGACATGGAAAACCTTGTTCGCAAACACAACTATATCCGCGAGCTTAAGAACATGCTGGAGGAAATCGGACAGCAGCGTCGTGAATCCGATATTCATCATACCATAGCCCTGCAGCTGGAAACCCTTGCCAATGACAAGGAAATCTCTCAGAAAAAACGCCGGATCAATGACCTTAAAAAGCAGCAGCTGGAGCTGGAGAATTCATGCGCCAGCCTGAAAAACACGGAAGCCGCCGTCACCGCCGAACTCGACGACTGCAAGGCGCAGGACGCAAGCGGCATACTCCGTCAGGAACAGGAACTGCTTGCCCGCGTCAAAACCATGCGCACCAAGGTGTCACAATGCCATAAAAGCACCGATGGCAACTCCGACATGCTCGAACAGCTCAAAAATAATATTGCCGACATATCGGATAAAATACGCAAAACGTTACGGCAGCTGCAGGACTCCCTGACCGGCTTCGACGGGAAAGCGGATATTCCACTCTCCACTCTTATCGCCGCCATCGATGAGCAGTTGCACAAAGACAGGCCGGAGAAAAAAATTGGCTCGTTGCCCGTCCCGGAAATACTCGACAAGGCTCGTGAGGAAATAAACCGGCTCGCCAGACAGAAGCATACCTGTGAAACCACCCTGGAAAATCTGTTTGAAACCGAAGAGGAATTAAATCTGGAGATCATTGAGCTCGAAGGGTCACCGGAAGCCGAACCGGAAGTAAGATACTTCTCCGATGCGGTCAAGGAACTCAACACCGCCCTGGTCGACTTCCTCCCACTCTACAAAGGACTGGAATGGAGCCGAAAAGCCAAAGGTGTCGCCCGTTCGTCGATTGAAGAGTTTATCGGACAGAACATTCTCGGAACCATACTGGTGGCGGACGAAGACTATGACCGCGCCGCCGAAATAATACTCAAGGAGTTTCCCGGTATCCGCGTCACCCGTGTCCTTGAAAAGCACAAAGCATCCAAGGATTTCCTTGCGTGGGCCGGCAACTATTTTGACCTGAAGAAATCCGAAGCCGCCTGCATGTATGTTCTGGAACAGGAGCTGTCTGCTCAGGCTGTGCCGGAAATGGTTGATAATGACGGTATAGTCAGCGTAAACTTCCGCAACCATTCCTACAGCCTGATCGGTTACGACCCCTGCCTCATCGGCAGCGAAAACCGCCGCAATATCCAGGCCGCAAAATTACAGGAACGCCAAGAGGAACTCGATTCCGTCAGCAGGGATATCAAGGAGCTGCAGGATCAGATCAAAAACGATGAAAAGAAATCCAAGGCAACAGTAAAATTCACGTCGACAGTCGAAAAGGCCTACCGCGAACTGGCGGAATTGTGCCGTGAATTCGATGCCGCCCAACTGACCGTGACACATAAGCAGGAACTTTACGACAGCGAAAATCGCCGTTATGACGAACTATCCCGCGAACTGTCAGATGGCGAAAACCGGCTCAAGCAGTTGCAGCAAATCATTAAAAAACAGAATCTGCACGATCTCGACCGCCGGATCAAGGAACTTTCCGCCCGACTTCAGGAATGCCGCCAGACCCAGGAACAAGCATTCGCCGGCGGCATTAAAACCCGACAGCAACTGGAAAATCTCGGCATAGATCTGGAAAACACCGAAAAACGCGGCGAGGAACTAAAACAACTTTACCAGCAAAGTTTGGAACATCTTCAGGCGACATGGCAGCTCGAGTCCACCGATGAATTTGTCACCAGAACCAGAACGGACGAGCGACTGCGCCTTCCCGAAGACGCTAGAAACATCGCCGAAAACCATCGCAGTTCCTCTTTCGAAAAACAGGGATTACTACGTGCCCGGCTGACGGAACCGGAATTTGGCGGCGTCTGGGCCTTTACCTATGACGAAGCGCATAACCGGCTCTTTGATCGCAACAACATCATGCTCGAGGAAATCGAGGCGGAACAGTATAAGAACCTGACCGAACAACGCACCCTTATCAACGAAAAAACTGGCGAACTGTTCAAGAAAATCATCGTCACGGAACTGGTAAGTTACTTGCGCGAAAAGCAAAGCCGACTCAAGGAAATGGTCAAAAGCATTAATTCCAGACTGGAAAACCGCATGTTCGGCAATAACTGCTACCACTTCCAGATCACACCGGTAGACAAATACCGCCAACTCGAAAAAATCATCGGTAAATATGCCTTTTATGACGATGGATGCGAAAGAGAACTGCATGAGTTTTTCGACGACCACCGCGCGGAAATTATCGCTGCCGAAGTCGGCGAGATTCCGGAAATCCTCGACTACCGCAACTGGTACCATTATGATATGCGCGTGACTACCCCCGGTCACGACGGCAAGGTCATGGACCGCCATATCAAGAGTATCGGCTCCGGCGGCGAGCAGGCGGTCCCCAATTACCTGCTGATCCTGACCATCGCCCATTTCCTTTATCACGGTTCAGATATTAAACTCTATACGCTGCTCTTCGACGAAGCTTTCTACGGAATCGACGCGCAACGCCGTGACCAGCTGATGGGGTTTGCATCCGATTTGGACCTGCAGCTCTTTGTTGCCTCGCCAGATCAGGACGGCGTCAAACGCGAGATTGCCCATTCGACCTCGATTCTGGTGGTCAAGGACAAGAATTACGATGTTCACCTCTTCCCCTTTCACTGGACCAACCCGGAAGCAGAACGTCAGGAAGATCTCTTTATCACCGAATCGGTTCCTGCAGAAATCGCCTTTACCGAGGAACTGGCAACGGTCGCAAACGTGCCGGAAAATATTTCCACAAAACCCGGAACCAGACGCAGAAAAGCGATGGTAAAGGAGGAGGTAACGACAGAGCCGGTGCTTATACCGGAAACGGGTTCCTCTGTCACAGCCGAACCGGTCACCAAGCCAAAACGCAGCAGAAGCAAAGCCAAACCGGAGTTGATCGCAGCTCCAACCGAGGCAAAACCGCAGTCCCGACGTAAAAAAGTTACGATCGAAACGAAAAGCGATGTGAAAAAGGTAAAACCAACGACCCGAAAAAAGTCTGAACAAACGGAATAACCGATGTATCGGCTCTACAAATCCAAGTCAATACGGATACGGCTGGGAATCTATCTTGCTGCGGTATTATTAATATCCACCCCCTATTGGCTGGGTTTGCGGCAGACACAGTTGATATATTCCGCCGTCAAGCCGGATGGCTCGTTCGACTTAAAAGACCAAACCAGAAAAACGGCAACATCATCGGTTATACCGCTGTACCTTATCGATAATGACAAACTTTATCTTCTGACGGAAAAAATTGCGCCTTCACCTCTTAATCCGTTCCGCTCACGACGAACACTGCGGAACTGGACCGGATTAGAGCTGCACGATCTGGCATCAAACCACCCGGAACTGCAATCATACCTGACACTGCTGCCTCCACGACTGGAAACCATCCGAATTCAGCTAAAATAACAATATCACTATATTGTATTAATTACATATTTGTGATTGTTTTTCGTCATTTACACTTTTATGGCTTGATTTTTATCTTTACAATAGTAACATATTTTGCTTAATTTCAACATTCAATCACAATATTGTTATTTAATTAAGCAAAAAAGGTTCGACGGCTATCTTCAAGCAGTCGAAATTATTAATGTAAAAATAACGGGAAGGAGTGAGTCAAAATGATCGAATGGCCCAAGAACAACGATGCGCTCGGCACCACCAACCGCGGCAACGCCTGTGAATCCGGACTCTGTACGCTCTGTCGAGCCGATTGTAAAGGCAAATGCGAAACCTGGACTTCCAGTCTGGTCGGCAGAAAACTTCTCTATCCCCGCGATTACAGCAAAACCACCGCCGGATCATCCAACGTGACGTCTCTCGGTGTCGGTTACCATGCCTTGCGCATCCAGGGTTACGCCTATGGGGTTGATGGTCTCCCATCCGGCCTCAGCAACAGCCCGGACGACTGCGTCTTCCCGAATGTTAATATTGAAACCTCCTTCGGCGGTGAGATTAAAACCAAATGCCGCATCCCGATTATGACCGGCGCACTGGGGTCCACATTCATCGCGGCCTACTACTGGGACTCCTTTGCCATCGGGGCGGCCCTGTGCGGGATTCCGATCGTCGTCGGCGAAAACGTGGTCGGCATCGACAAACAGGCAGTACTCGAAAAGGGCAAAATCATCAAAGCGCCGGAACTCGACCGCCGGATCGATACCTTCATGCGCTATTATGACGGATTCGGCGCGATTATTGTACAGATGAACGTGGAAGACACCCGTAACGGCGTCGCCGAATACATCATTCAGAAGTATGGCGACAAGGTCATCCTCGAACTCAAGTGGGGCCAGGGAGCCAAGGATATCGGCGGCGAGATCCAGGTATCCTCAATCGAATACGCGCAGTTTCTGAAAGACCGCGGCTACGTAGTCGATCCGAATCCCTATGACCCGATCGTCCAGAAAGCATTTGCCAACCGAGCGATCAAATCCTTTGCCCGCCACAGCCGACTGGGTAACACCAATCTGAGCAACGCCCAACAGGTCCGCGAAGATTTTATGTCCTCCATCGCCTATTTGCGCAAGCTCGGTTTCAAACGCATATCTTTAAAGACCGGGGCATACGGCATGGAAGCTCTGGCCATGGCCATCCGTTTCGCCGCCGACGCTCAGCTTGACCTGCTGACCATCGACGGTGCGGGAGGCGGTACCGGCATGAGCCCATGGAACATGATGGAACACTGGGGTGTACCGTCTTTGTCGCTCCACGCAAAAACCTACGAATACTGCAAAATGCTGTCGGCCAAGGGCATCAGAGTGCCGGACATCGCGTTCGCCGGTGGATTTGCCCGAGAAGACCATCTGTTCAAGGCAATCGCCCTCGGTGCGCCGTTCACCAAACTCGCCTGCCTGGGCCGCGCACCGATGATCCCCGGCTATCTCGGCAGCAATATCGAAGGCGTATTCCATCCCGAACGCCGTGAAAAACTGCACGGCCACTGGGAAGAATTGCCGCCATCGGTCACCGCGATCGGACATCAGCCCGAAGAAATATTCTCCGGCTGGGAAGCGGTCAAGGACAAGGTCGGTATCAAGGAAATGGAAAATATCCCGTTCGGAGCCGTCGCCATGTATGGTTATGCGGACAAGCTGGCCTGCGGACTGCAACAGTTCATGGCCGGGGCACGCAAGTTCAATCTTGCAGCCATCGACCGCAGCGACCTGATGGCCGCCAACCGCGAAACAGCGGCTGAAACCGGCATTCCCTATATGACCGACGCACTCGACGAACAGGCTAAAAAAATCCTGCTCAGCTAGAGTGAAATCGGGCTGATAGAACAACCGCGAGGACATAACCGTCCTTGCGGTTGTTTATTTCTCCAGATTCTGATACCATAGACACAGATTGGCTACCAGCCAGAGGTTGCGGCTGCGTTGTTCCAGCAATGTGTCTATCGCCGACGGATGAAAAACACTGCCGGTCAAACAGGATTCACGGCAAATGGCGGATACTTCGGAAAGAATATCGCCGAAAAACCATTTTTCAAACGGCACCGGAAAACTCATCTTCCTGCGTTCGACGATCTCGCGCGGCAAACCGGAACCGAAAGCATGGCGAGGCAGACGCTTGGTCTCCAACAGATTGAGCCGGTCGATCTCCGCCGTCGTCAGCAGTGTCCCCTGCTGCCTGGCCGCCTCATTCCGCCACCACATCTTGTATTCGTCGGGCATACGGAAAGCATATTCCGCCAGCCGATGATCGGTAAACGGCACTCTGGCCTCGACGGAAGCCGCCATCGTACTGCTATCTACGCGATTAAGCAGGTTTTCCAGATTGAACTCAGCATGAAGATGCATGCGCTTGTCGAAACTTGAACATTTCGCCAGATCGCGGAAAAACTTTTCATAAAACACAAATCCCGCCCGATCCTGATCGATAGACTCCCATACGTCCTGCCGGAACAGCGCGGCACGTTCGTGATAGGACATCCATGAGGAAGTCGCGACATAGTGGTCGGTATCATTGATGAAAATACTCCGTCCAAACTGCCGGATCATGGCGGCGGCAAAGTCAGGATGCGGCGGTGTACCGGCCTCATCATGCGGACAGCGATCATAGTCAAAAGCGGAAAAATGCGGCTGGACATATCCGCCGAAAATCTCGTCCGCCCCCTCCCCGGTCAAAGTCACAGTGCATTGCTGCCTGAGCGCCCGC
>QKAL01000275.1 GCA_003246475.1 Lentisphaerota bacterium | reverse complement strand
AATCATCTTAAATATTGCATATTATTTGCAAAAACTGTTATTTTTTATCGACTTCGACCAGCAGCAACCAAGTTTCCGGTTTTGACAGGCGATCGTTGATATACACCAGGTCGTTGAATTTATCCTTGCGGAAAAAACCGGGTTTCAGATCAGCCTGAACCTCAAAAACAAGGTTGGAGTCGGACTTGCGTTCCACCGTATATGATATATTACCATTATTGACCGGGCTCTGCCAGTTGAATCCTTGAGGCAGCATCAGAAATTTATCGCATCCTTCCGGCAATTCGACGTTAAAAACCAGTTTGCGGCGTATCATGCCGGTAGAGATGTATGGGTTCTTGCGTTTTTCATTGTCAATAGAGAGCAACGAGCGCATGATTCCTGCCGGCAGTGAGAAATAGAGGTATTTTTTGTCACGGACCGCGAACCCGGGAACATTAACCGTTAATTCGTTGATGCCGGGATACCCGGCGGCATCAATATGGCTTTGAGTCATGACTGCGGACTGGGCGATAGCAACTGTTTCCTCCTGAAGGAAGCGGCGACGTTTTTCCGGGGTCATTTCCGTGTAACCCTGGTTGAAGGCGGCATGGTCAACTCCGAAATATTCTATCCGGCGTGTAATATCGGCATTGCCGTTTTCGTCGAGCTTGATGTCTACGATGACATTAAGGCGGTTTTCAAGCTTTGCTGGGATTTTTGCCGGCTCAAAATCGCCGGAACAGAGAACGAAAACCGGATAGCCGTCTTGTGCCAGCACACCCGGCTCTGCATATTGAGAGGAGCCATTAAGGTATATCCATTCATCATCAAGTTTGATCCGCAGCATGACATGAGAGAAAATAAACTGCTGAGGATAGCCGATAATCCGGTTCACCAGCTCCGGCACTTCCGGGAATGCTAGCTGGAAGACGAATTCCGGGGAAAATCCGGCCGCTTTCAGCATGGCATAAAGGACGATCGCGCGGTCGGCGGAGTGACCGTATCCATCGGCTAGAGTCCGATCGGCCGGGGTCAACAATGAAGCGGGCAGGGTGTCAAATTCCGGACCGGCAGTAATAATGTTCCTAGCATGGAAATCTCTGATCCGGCGGAGTTTTTCGGCCGGAGTCTTCAGCCCTTCAACCACCTTGAGTACTGTTGCTGTGCATTGGGGCGCGTTTGAAGCCGCTTTCAGCAATGCCTCATTCCAATACTGCCCATATGCCTTCCAGTTGCCGTTGGAAATAAAAACGGAAGGGGTAAATGACCATACCGGCGGGGTGTTGCGCTCATCCGGAATCTTGTCCAGATTCCCCGCGGTCCAATTCAACGTCACGTCGCCGCTTTTTTCGCTACGGGAAAAGGTGACAGCTTCACTGCTGCTGAATTTCAGCTCAGCCGCCATGTTTTCCGGAAGAGTCAAAGACAACTCTTTACTAACTAAAGGTTCGACGGTTTGGAACCCCGCAATAGTTGAGAAGAATGGGGCACCTTTCCGTGTGGTCTCAACTGTGTATTCAATAATACTGTCTTTGCCGACACCAGGGAGGCTGACCACCAGAATTTTTTCGGCCGGATATCTGGCGGCCTGGCCGACCCAGCCGGCGTCCATAATATTGATTTCTTCTTTTCCGGCCGTTTTGACAACTCCTTTCGAGTCGGTGACTTTTGCGGTTAAAACCTTGACCGACGTATTAAAGGGGTTGTAACTGAATTTTAACTCAGAATACTTCTTCTGACCGGCATAATTAAGGATTTTCTGTTTTACGGTATTGGTTGTAACGGTATTGCCGTTTTTATCAAGGTTGATTTTGACAATATTACTGAGGATGATAGAATTGGCGGATTCCGTAGTTCCTACGGCAAAGATCGGCATTTTCCGGCGGGCATATTCGATGTCTTTTAAACTGTTCTTCAGCTGAAGGTACTCGGCTGGAGATAATTCCATAGTCTTAACCAGGAACCGGCCTTCGCCGGTAAGTACGCCGTTATCGAAAGACAAAGACTGTCCCCAGGTCATATTCTTATCGTCAATCGTTTTGTATTCAGGGATAACAACCGTTTGTCCGCCGCCATCCATGACCAAACGGAATTTTTCGGTCGCACCGCAAGTTGAGAATATCTTCATCGGGAACTGGCGTTTTTGCAGTCCGGTGTTGCCGATGATAAAGTTTACCAGTCCGAAATCCGCCCCGACCCATGGCAACCGAAACATCACGTAATTATCGCTGATGACCGGGAATTTTTCGGCGGAATAGGATATTACCGCCCGCAACGGTTCTCGCATGTCGCTTAGGTCGCGGGGGAAAATTTCCACCGATTTCAGGCGGCCGCCGGGAATGATATTCTTGACCCGTCCAGAGAAGAAGTTGAAGCGTTTTTCGTCATTCCAATTCATGAAAGCACCACGATAGACGCCATCATTGATACCGTTGAAAACGATTTCGGTAACTGCGTTGAATGAGCCGTCCGCATTTATTTTCCCTTCCGTGGCGATGCTGACCAGATTCTCTTGGGCCGGAACAACATCGGAAACCCGGAGCGTTTCGCCTTCCGGTTTGGCGACCAGATAACTCTTGTTGCACAGGTAGGACGGAAAAATATCCTTGGTACTCTCATCAGTGGAGTCCATAAGCATATATTGGCCGGGGGACAACTCGACGCATGATATGGCGTGATTGAAATAGTTATTGGGAACTTCCTGGTCTTTCTTCTCCCCATTGTGGAAAATCACGGGATAAGCCTTGAATCCCGCTTCTCGGAGC
Organism: Lentisphaerota bacterium; assembly: GCA_003246475.1. Taxonomy (GTDB): domain Bacteria; phylum Verrucomicrobiota; class Lentisphaeria; order Victivallales; family SZUA-371; genus SZUA-371. The sequence continues at coordinate 1,088 of QKAL01000275.1, read as the reverse complement.
ATTGCGACCAGCAACGCCGCCTTGTCACGGCATACGCCGTATTTATTGTCGAAGGTAATATTTACGTCATGCGGTTCGTAACCGGGTGCTTCTTTTTCAGTGGTAATGCCCATGTAACGGATTTTATTGGAGACGAAGGAAAAAATCGCTTGAATGCGTTTTACGGGATCATTAATACCGGCGGTAAGTTCTTTTACCTTTGCCTTCATTTCCGGCGTAACCTTTTCCAGATGCGGCAGGCAGAGTTGCCAGTACCATGTCGAAATTTCCTTCCAGTCCGGCACGGTACTGACGAGCAGGCGTTGCACTACCGTATGTATTTCCGGCATCTCCGGCTCTTCGAAGATGCGGGGTACATTCCTGGCCGTCCAATCATATATTATACGTCCGTCTTTTTTCGTTTCTGTGAAGGTAATGGTATCTTTGACCGGATCCTTGATCATGATCTTACGCAGTGGCTTACTTTCCGGCGCATCTACAACTATGCGGTAACGGAGCAGGGGGGTGGTAGACTGCAGCATGAAATAATCACACCACATATCGGGCATGCGCGGTTTGACCACCTTTTCACGCCAGCGGTAATGAATCACATCTCCGATCTGTAATCCTGGAAGATTTAAAACCAGCATTTTGCTGTTGGGGTTATAGATGTTTGCCTGCATCTGGCCGGCTTCAATCGATTCTTTGATATTGTTTTTCAGGTCAATGGCAACCGCCGTTCCGTCCGGACGGATGATTTCCGCAAGATCTACCTCAACCGATGAATACGGAATGGTAAAGTGAAAATCCAGCGAAGTGCGTTCGCGGCGGCCTTTTTCCGTCAGAACCTTTTCATAGACGTCATCGACCTTTTCGGACGTGCCGTCCGGATTATAACGGTGGTATTCATAATCGTTCACCAGAACCGTGTCGGCATCGGGATATTGTTTGACGGTTGCCTGCGCTGCCAGTTTCAAGCTTTCCGCACGATCACAAAGCTGATCCGGCATGCCGGATGCGTAAATTTTGCCACTTCCCAGCAACGCTGCAGCGGGCAGCATTCCCACGAACATCCTTGCCATATGACCCATAATTGATCCTTTGTCATA
>QKAL01000049.1 GCA_003246475.1 Lentisphaerota bacterium | reverse complement strand
AAAGCTGTAACAAAGGACCTTGACCCCTTCACTGTCAACAGTCGCCAGCGAATATATCGGCTGATATGTCGCCTCAGCTTTTATCATATCGCCGCCGTTAAGCCATGAGAGCATCTGAAATACTCTGGTAATCGGCTTGAAGATGCCATGAAAGGTTATCATGGTCGGTTCGCCGAGAAACTCCGGAGTGGTACTCTGTTCCGCCGTTCCCCGGACCGGGGCCAAATAGATCGGCGACGCGGAGAAAAACGCCATACGATCCACGCCCAACCGGTATGAGAAGTTAACCATATGCAATGTGGCTACCGCCTGAATATGATTATCGAATACCGGCTCCGGGGGATTCTTGGGGTTTACCTCGTTGTAGATCGCGGCAAACTCCGTATTGAACAGCCCCAGTTTATGCCCGGTGGCGTTCTCATAATATTTGCGGTAATCCAGGAAACGGAAAATCTGCTGTTCCGCCGGACGCCAGCTCAAATCCAGAGCGGTTCCGCCGAGATAACCATGGTAACTGATGGCGTCAAGCTGACGCCCGGAACCGTTCAATACTTTCGCTGCGCAATGTTCGAGCATCGGCATTACAAACGACTCCGGCGGACCGCTGGGACCGGCGATAAAGATGTCCGGCAATGCGCTACGCGCCCCGGCAATGGTATAATCCTGCATCTCCAGGAAATCGCCGAGAACATCCGGACGGCCGGGACGACCCCAGAAAGTCGGTTCCGTGCCTGGCTCATTACCCGTTTCAAAGATCCACGTCTTAACCTCGTCAGCGCCATAATTGGCCACCAGGAAGGTGATGAACCGGTAGATGAACTCCTGCCACAGGGTTTCGTCATAGGGTTTGTAATGGGGGTTATTCTCGATGGCAAGAGCTCTTGGAACCGTTTCCAATCCCAAAATAGGCTTAACTCCGCCCTTCAAAACGGCATTATCCAGCACATATTTTACAGCGGAAAAGTCCGTTACCATCTGGCCGTTACTGTCAAAACTGCAGGAAGCCGGAAAAGGATTACCGTTATCATCAAGTCTGCTATAGGCAAATGACACCACCTTCACGCCATTTTCCATGTACTGCTGGCCGGCACCCACGGCATCAAACATCTCATGGTATCTGACGTAATTAATCCCTAGGTTCTTTCTCATCTTGAACCAGCGGTTATCTCCCTCAAGGTGAGGCCCAGCAGATCCAAGGGAATAGGAAAATGCCCTGTTGGCACAGTGCCGGTCATAGGAATCGAGGGGACTCTGGAAAGTTTTTCCCAACAACGTTCCCGCATCAACATTGACCGAAACCGCCTCAATATTTTCCTCACGATCCGGCATGGCGTCCAACGTACTGACATATTCTAGCTTCAGGTTATCAAAGTAAGCAATACCGCCGCTGTTCGAAAGGCCGACGGTTATTCTGCCATAATAACTGGTCTGAGCAGAGGACAATTCAATCGCTTTGCTATACGTCGTCCAGTCCGAGGCCCCTGTAATCGGGCCAATGGTTTCGGTCTGGATCAACTGCTGATTGCTGTCAAATATTTCCAGCGTGGCAAACGCATTGCCACTTCCAAGATTGACGCATTTGACATCAACCTTTGCGGTAACCTTTCCCGATGGCAGCAGACATTTGGACGACTTGACGCTACAGGGCGCCATAACCTTCAAAGAGGCAGCACGATCCGACTGTGCTTCCTCGGTCCCGGTGGCAAGCGTCCCGAAAGCGTTCCTGACACCCGATGGGTCATAAAGCTCGAAGGCGAAGGGAGTCACACCCACATCATATCGGATTTCAAACGAACCATTTTCAATCGCGTTGACAATGGTTTCCGCTGCCACGTCCGGCAATTTCTCCCGCCAGACCCGCACCTCGTCATACCAGATCACCGAGGTTCCTTCAGCCTTTACTACAATACTGGGACGAAGCCATTTTGTCGTCTCTTTCGGAATCCATTCCGCTTCCGCCTGGAACCAGCCAGCCGAGCTGCCCTCGTTGTAAGTAAGATAAGCATGCATGTCGTACCAGTTGCCGTTGACCAGCCCGTCTTCGCGAATCTGCTCAAGTCCGAAGCCGCAACCATACAGATTTATGCTGGAAAAAACCAAATTTTCGGTCTTCCCCCACACTGACATATGATATTTGTATCCGGATTCAACCGGGATCATAAACTTTGATTTCAACTCGCCACCACCGACGATCTTCAAAGACCTCGTTCCCGAGTGTTTATCCGTAGTGTCATATATCGGATTGCCCCAGCCTTTCGCCCAATCCACAGTGTTCTGCTCGAAACCAGCGTTAGCACCATCAAGCATATTGGCTTCAGTCTCGCTGGTAACGGGTTTCTTCCATACTCGGATTTCATCAAACCAAACCTGTGATCCGGCGCTGCTCTGCACCATGATCGCCGGTCTCAGCCATTCCGTCCCTGCTAGCGGCGTCCACTTCGCTTCCTGGTAGAACCAGCCGGTCGAACTGCCTTCGGTATAGGTCAGATAGGAATACATCGGATACCAGTTGCCGTTTTGTGAACAGTTTTCAGTATACTGCATGAGCCCGAATCCGCACCCGTACAGGTTTTCCGTCAAAAACGCGAAATTCTGTGTCTTTCCCCACACCGACATGTGATATTCATATCCAGGTTCAACCGGAATCATGGATTTAGCCTTCAATTGGGCACCGCCGGAAACATAGATGGACTGGCTGCCGAACTTCATATCAGAGCTATCAACCGTTACGGTTCCCCAATCCTTCACCCAGTCATTCAGACCATTTTCAAAATCCGGGTTGCTGCCGTTGAGCATATTATAACTCGTTCCCTCGGTTATCTTCCGCCGCCAGACTCTAACCTCGTCAAACCAGACCACCGAACCCGCGCTGCTCTTCATTATAATCGACGGCCGCAGCCATTTCGTCCCTGCTAGTGGCGTCCACTTCGCTTCCTGGTAGAACCAACCGCCAGAACTCCCTTCGGTATAGGTCAGGTAAGCATGCATGTCGTACCAGTTGCCGTTTTGTGAACAGTTTTCAGTATACTGCATGAGCCCGAATCCGCACCCGTACAGGTTTTCCGTCAAAAACGCGAAATTCTGCGTCTTTCCCCATACCGACATATAATATTCATATCCATCTTCTACCGGAATCATGGTTGTCGATTTCAATTCCGCACCACCGGTTATGGCGATGGACTGATTGCCGTATTGCTTCTCCGTAGTATCAACCGTAACCGAACCCCATTCCCTGATCCACGAATTGATCCCCAGCTCAAAATCATGATTATAACCGTTCAAAAGGTTGTAGTCCGCAACATCGGTGATCTTCTTCTTCCACACCCGGATTTCGTCAAACCAGACCACCGAACCCGCGCTGCTCTTCACTATAATCGACGGCCGCAGCCATTTCGTCCCTGTTAGCGGCGTCCACTTCGCTTCCTGATAGAACCACCCGGTCGAACTGCCTTCGGTATAGGTCAGATAGGCATACATCGGATACCAGTTGCCATTTTGTGAACCATCCGCGGTAAATTGTCTCAATCCGAACCCACAACCGTACAGGTTTTCAGACAGAAACGCAAAATTCTGCGTCTTTCCCCATACCGACATGTAATACTCGTATCCCGGTTCAACTTCAATTGTCAGATCAGATAACAATTCAGCACCGCCGGAAACCTTTAGCGATTTCGCGCCGGTAAAATATTGGGTAGTGTCATACTGAATTGCACCCCACTGGGCGACCCAATTGGCACCATTCAGTTCAAACCCAGGGTTGTAGTCTTTAATCAGATCGGTGTTTATTCCGTCAGTACTGTCCGCGTTGCCTTTCGGAAGTGTGAAAAAAAACACCCCCATAAACGCAAAAAGCAAAATTAGAAAATTTCTCCCTGTCCAATGATTCTGCATAATCCATCTCCTTTCATAATGGTTTGGTTTTCTTCTTAGTGCCTGACATACCTGTGTTGTTTTGCCCCCGAAACAATTCCACTGACATAATCCCAGAAAACTTATTTCACGAAACCACAACCCGCCAGCACTAATAACATCTAAAAGCTCCATATATGCAAATATTATCAGATACTTCTTTGCCCACCGGCAACCCTACCTCCTTCTTTTATTATTCATTATCCCGCCACAGTCGGCAATTACTACAACCTGCAACTCTATTATCGCAATCAAATATTAGACTTCTCATCACAAAAAACCATATATATAGCCTTTCAGCGCAACTTCATGCACGATCCGCCAATAACAATGCTATAATACTTGTTATCTTTTACAACCATTCTTGAGACCGTTTTTCCGTTAATCAGCTGAATCAGACCTTCGCAGGCTGCCATACTGAGTCTTTTGAGATCGAAATCGATTCTCGACAAAGCCGGAGAAGTATATTTGCAGCCGGGGCTTCCGAATATGCAGACCAGACTCAAGTCATCAGGACAACGGCGTCCGCACTCCCGTAACTTTATCAGCATTCCCTGGCAAGCCTGCACCGTTGTCAATAGCACAGTCGGACGACTTTGGCCGTCCATTGAAAAAATTGCATGGTAAATCTCATCAACCGCCCCCTGATTACATTCCGGGGTGGGAAGGTCAACAGGGGTAAGCTCAACGTGAAAAGGCAGACGGTCAACCGCTTTGCATAAGGATAAAAATGTCCTTTTCTGCGCTTGAGTGTTCGGCACCGTCATGGCAATTTTTCGGTGACCGTATTCACACACCGACAAAATCGCCTGCAACATCACGCTTTCCATGTCAAACGAATAAGTTATTACATCGTTTCTCGCCACCTCCAAATCATCACCAAGACAGATGAACGGAATATTCGAAGATCGGAACTTCTCAATAATAGAATCGGGTATATGGCCGGTCAGGATCAATCCATCAACACTGCTCTGCTCCAACTGACGCGGATAGATAAAACTGTCAATGTTACTCAGATTGTAAGCATTTATCAGCAATCCGATATTATTCCGGCGACAAGTTTCCTCCACTCCGGTCAGCATCTGGGCCCAGTAAGGATTTTCCCACAGACCTTCGATCTGATCGGAAAGGATGAACCCGATATTATTGGTCTTTTTAGTACTTAACGCCTTGGCAGCGGCATTGGGCTGGTAATTCAGTTCCTCGGCGATCCGGAAGATGTTTTCACGGGTCTCGTTTTTAAAGGTCATGGCTTTCGGCTTGTTATTCAACACATATGACACGGTCGCCACATTGACCTTCGCTTCCCTCGCAATATCTTTTAATGTAGCACCCATCGCATCTACTCCGAATTTTAGTTAAACGCTTGACCAATTTAATTATATAGGCCAAACGCCCAATAGTCAAGCGATTAACCATTTTTTTCAAAGATATTGATGATGCGGTTCTGATTGGGGCTGAAAAACGAAAATATCCACGAGAGCGACAACCGTTCGCTGGCACAATTGCGCCGGGGAGTGCAATGCTATGTGAATTTCTACAACACCCGACGGATCCATTTTGGCGTTGTCCAGGAATCTCTTTAATGCATCGATTGAAGGATTTAAGCATAAAATCCGATTACTGATCCGACAGGCTTGCTCCTTTCGCGATTGCGAATACTTTAATTGAAATTTTTTACAGCAACGGGAAATTTCTAGCGTGAGGGAAATATGATCGTTGCCATAAACCGACGATGGGGCGAAAAATCAACATAAAACAGAAAGTGTCACACTGTATCTGGAAATCACGCTTGAGTTAAATTTGAGTTAAAAAGGCTAGAAAAAAGGCAAAAAAATGGTCGGGATGACAAGATTCGAACTTGCGACCTTTTGACCCCCAGTCAAACGCAAACAAGCTCAAAAACGCCATTGAATCGGCAAAATGTTCTAAATATGTTCTAAATTTTGATTGCACCGTGTCAGCTTGATGTGTATTGTAACTCCATGATGCAAGATAAAACTTTTTGAAATGGAGATATCTCGATGTCTGTTTTTAAACGTAAGACCGCCAAAGGTGAAACCCGGGAATATCACTATAAATTTATGCAGGATGGCAAATCCTATCATGGGGTTTGTGAAGGTTGTACGACCGAACGAGCGGCGTTGACTTTTGAGAAAACTATCAAGGATACGGCCAAGAAATTATCCGAACAGCAAAGTGTTGGCGCGTTGGTTGAAAATTTCAAGAGAGAGCTTACCGGCGGCGGGAAGATAAAACTTGACGAGGCCTTTGTTTTGTATATGGCCAAACCGCGCCGGAAAATGCCAAGTAATCTGCAGCAAGGGATCAATCGCAGCCAGTGGGATGACTTCTGCGCGTTCATGAATGCCACCTATCCGGATATTGAACATATTGACAAAGTGACCCGGCAGCATGCCGAGGCCTATATTAAGCAGCTCCGGGATTCCGGACGCTTTGCCCAGGCTGTCAAGTATACTCGGGTTTATAATGCGAAGTCCGTTGACCATAGCTATAAAACCCAGACGTCGCTCTCTGGTCGGACCATAAATGCCTATCACAAGACCTTGAAATCGGTATTCTCCAAACTTCAGGAAGATGCCGGGATACTTTACAATCCTTTTGATTTCGAGATGATCGACAACGATAGTGAAAGTCGTGATGCCTTTACTCCGGCTGAATTGAAACTCATTGGCGATAATCTTAATGATTTCGTCAAGCCGATTTTCATCATCGGCATATGTACCGGATTATCCGAAGGCGATATTTGTTTATTGCGCTGGTCGGAAATTCGCGATGGCTGGATTGTTCGGAAACGGCGTAAAACCGGTTCCAGTCTGGAAATTCCGATCCTTCCACCGTTGATCAAATTTTTCGGCGAACAACGTCTTCTGTCCGGTGATCAGGACTATGTTTTACCAGAACACGCGGCAATGTATAAAGTGAATCCGTCCGGCATATCTTACCGCGTGAAATCTTTTCTTGAAAGCTTGGGACTCACAACGACACGAACTACCGAAGGACGGGGGCGAGCCGTCAGCGTTAAAGACGTTCACAGCTTGCGGCATACCTTTGCCTATATGGCCGGATGCTATCAGATCCCTTTGCCGGTAGTGCAGTCGATCCTCGGGCACATGTCTCCGGAAATGACCAAGCACTATCAAGCCCATGCCGATCGTCAGGCCAAAGAAAAGTACCTGGCCCAGATGCCGTATTTCCTGAATGCCGGTCCAATACAGCAACAATTATCGGCCTCCCAGGATGGAGATACTGAACTGCATAAATTGATCGATCTGGTCAAGCAATTGTCCCCGGACATGGTCAAAAAAACGCTTGATTTTGTTCAGAACAAGATTTCCTCAGAACAACAATAGGTTTCTCATTTTCAGGCTTTGGATTAAGATAATCACTTCTTTGATGATTGAGGAATCGCGTTGGCAAATGTCGACGGCATGGTCAGGGGGCTTCCGGCCCCTTGCCACGCCCATTATCATCTGAGGTTCCGTAACTTTATTCTTCAATGCCGACAAAGGTTTCCCATATATCAAGAGACATCTCATGATTAACCGGTTTGCCGGTTATAACATTGCGGATTTTTTTTACTCCTGTGATTTTTATCGTCTGTGGTTTGCGGCTGTAATTGGCGGCAAAAACCACTTTCTTGTTTTCTGCGTTGCTTGCAACATGCCATTCAACACCGAAAATCGATTGACCGTTTTTCCCGCTGATCTTTACCGGAGTGTATATTTCTGCGACTGCGGCAGCTGATGTGATTATCTGCTGCAACGTTTCATACTTGTCTGTAGAAGGGAGCGATTTTACATTTTGAACCGTTTTCCCATCGGTCCAAGTATTGTTCTTACTGCCGAAATCTCCAATCGCGTAAAAAAATCCGCCGCTGTTGCAAAAACGTTTGACAGCTTCTACCGTTTGTTCTTCCGGGACGGGACAGTCAATGCTGATCAGAATTTTGATGCCGGAGTAATCGCCGCTGATGAGTTGCCGTTCGTCCAGCATTCTGATACCTAAACCGGAAAACAATCCGGCTTTATATAAATTCTGCAAAGCGATAATGCTTTTATCGCCGTTAATATGGCGATTTTTAACGCTATAAAGCAACGCAATCTCCCTGGGGCGTGTGGCAATGGCGTTATATATCTCCTGATTGGCGCGTATTCTGGCGGCAGTCAGTCCGGATTGGAGCAGTAACGGCATATCGCTGGAAATATCCAACTCGTTGGGTGATGGCGACATCACCCAGATTGTTCCGGCGCGAAGTTGATGCGCGACGTTAAGCTGCATGACCATGTCAAGATAGCGTGGCGGGGTTCTCGGCGGCATGTCGGAGACAATGTGCCACTCAGTGTCGAAGATCGGTTTTTTGCGGTCATAAAATCCTACCAAATCATAATACATTGACTGATAGATGGTGTTAGTGGACAGTTCCGAGTCTCCGGTAAATCGGTCCGCCCAGCTATCGGTTCCTGTAAAATCGGTGATTTTATTGAATTCCAAGCGATCCACCCCATCTGCATAGTCATAATTATTCCGTTCGTCGGAATTGGGAGCATACCATTGCAGGCCGAATTCCCATGGGAGAGTTTTCGCGTGGGTGCGCAGGTTGGGAGCATTTTGTTTGGCGATGGCATTGAGAAAATTCAAATATTCCGTTCCGACTTCCCGGTTGAAACGCAACCAGTCCCAAAAACGGAAAATGTTATGGCGGTCATAAGCGTTGACACGATTGATGAAAATTTCATCCCAATTTGCATAACTGGATTTCCATAGTTTATTCAAGGCATCAAGGGAGGGATATTGTTTCTTTAAATAATTGTGGAACCGAATCTGCATGGCCGGCGAGTAATCCTCAAACTGCGGTTCGTTGAGGAGGCATGTCGCAACGATGGCGGGATTCTTTTTCAAATAGGAAAATAATGGAACAAGATAATTGCGGCACATTTCCAGATAGTCCGAATGGATGATCGACGCTTTGAGGAATCCATGACCCGCAATCCGCCCTTTCCATTCCTTGTTTTCTTTAATCATGGCTGCCTGTTCTTTTTCTCCCAGGCCGTAGCCGAAGAATACTCCATTCCATTCGGGATGTTTTTGAATCAGATAATCAGGGGAATAAGCGGCGACGAGCATGTCAATCTTGATGCCGTAGCGCGACAGTTCTTCTACTGATGGCAATATTCGTTGAGTCATTCTCTCTGCGTTAAATCTGCCATCCGGATTCATAACGATATTGGGCCATACCGAATCGGAAACGATGTTATAGCCCAGCTTCGCCATTTCAGGTGCGTAACAACCTAATTCCCAACCAATAACCCCAAAATGAAATTCACGGTCTTCCGGGGAGAGAAAACGTGTGCCGGCAGGTGATGCAGGAAGATTCCAGCGTTCTGTTTCCGGGTTTCCGGAGTTGATAGTATCGACTGATTTGGCCAGGTCGTTGAAATATTCATCAAAATGCTGGATTTTATTGAGATAAAGACGATGCCAGAGCGAATCGATAACGCAACGTGCGGCTGCTTTTCTGGCGGTCGCTATGGAGAAAGTCGTTTCCGGCACGGCAGTATGGTCTTCGTTTCCGGTAATCAGTTTCCTGTCTAATTCAGACAACCGGCGGTAAAAATCTCCTTTTGATGCATAGTCTACAGAAGGCAATGCGTTTTCGGCTCCTTTGGTTACGGTAATGTGGGAGTACCAGCCGCGAGCCCCGAGATGGTTTTTGTCCGATTGTGCCAATATTATCTGATAATTACCGGCTTGAAGGGCAGTGCCTTTTACTGTCGCCCAGCTTCGACCTAGCGCTTCCAGGCGAGCGCCATTATTATCGATAATTACTTTTAACGGCAATGTTTCTGTCGTCTGCTGTAATGGAAAAGAGACTTGTCCGTCGTTGCCATATCCCAGACGCAGGCGTCCGCGGCGAACAATATCGACGGTCAAAACGGTTTTTCCCTGCTGATTCTTCAGGGTTAAAACGCGACCGTCCAGCCAAAGCCAGTAATGCATCAGGTTTGGGGTGTAAAAGAGATCAATGGTCAATGGCTCACCGGTGGTTTTAATGGTCGGCAGGGTGGCAGAGCAATAGGATTCCGACAGATTGGCTATTCCTCTTTTTTCATCAATCTTCAGGGTTGACCCCGGTGTTGGCGTCAAAATTATCCCTTTGTTTTTGATTTGTCGGATATTGAGCAAGGACGCATCAAATGATTCCCTGGCTGCATTTACGACATTGGGAAGGAATATTGATGTGACGGCAAAGAGTGCTGACAATAATTTGATATAGTTTTGGGGCATGAGCTTATTCCGTAATTGAGTTAGTTAAGGATGATTTCAGCCGATGTCCGATCTGACAACGAGATGTCGATCTTGTCATGATCAATTCCGCTCTGGCGAGTGGTTTCGACGCGCGCGCCATTGACATGTGCTTCTGCTGTACGGCTTTTTTCTATCGGAAGTTCAAGAATTATCGGCAACGGAGAGGAGATTTTAACGGCAATGCGGTAGCGGTTTCCTTCTACAGTGGCGCGATAACCGGCTTTTATCAGCTGCTCTTTTTGACGTATGATCGGGATGTTATCGCATGAGCTGTCTTTTTTCAGCGCTGGGCATATCTTCAACTTTCCGTTGGAATATTGTATTCCGATAATGTCTGCCAGCATATGTTGCAAAAACACTGCTGACTGTTCGCAATTGCCGCTGTCGACCGTATAATCTCCGTTGCGGTCTTCGGTATAGGCGTTCCACAAACCATGATAATCCTCAAGGAATCCTTTAAAATATCCCGATAAATCCGCCGGGCGATGGTGGAACCACCACTCCGGATAAATATTTTCGGGATGGCGAACGGTGGAAATCATGAAATCAAGGCCTGCTTCCAGTTCACTGCCGCGTCCGGAATGCGCCATATGCGCCAACTGCTGAGCGAAAACTTTGCCGAGCAACATGAATTGACGCTGCGGCGGTTCCCCGGTAATCAACCGGAAGCCATCCCAATCCAAAGAAGTGTCGGCCTGTAGTTTTTCATAGGCGCACCGCCATGCCGATTCCCGGCCGGGATACCAACGCTGGCCGTATAGCATTAACCAGCCGTTTTCGGCCAGTAGGCGCTTGGTTTTCACCGAAAATGCCGTACGGTAAAATCCGACAGACCGATCATAGAGCACATTTTCTATCCCATGAGCCAGGATTTCTGCTTGATCCTTGAACATCTGTTTGGCATGGTCATTATTGAAAAAACACGCCAGACTGCTCATTGAATTGAATCCGCAATACATCGCAGTATTTGTGAATAAGTCAAGCAGGACCTCATTGCTGCCGTCAAATCCCTGCTCATTATAATTGCCGGCATCAAGCAACTGATATTCCGGATGGAAATGTTGCTTCCATGTTCCGGTGTAAATGGCGGTCAACTTTTCGAACAGGCGTCGCGAGGTTTCATCAGTACCAGCCACCTCAACACACCGCAGCAATGCGCGACCGACATGCCCGGGGGTGTCGACCTGAACCGTGTTGGCATGAACAGTTCCATCCCGACGATAAACATGGGGAATGTAGTACTGCCCAGAGGGAATATTATCAATTGTGAATGATAATATCTTTCTTGCAATATCGGTCATGCCACAGGAAGCTAAAATGTACGCTGCTTCAGCACTGTCGCGTGGATAGTGCACATGCCCGTAACACTTGACTCCGTTTTCTTCTCCATAACTCGTTTGGCAGAACCCATTACTATCCACACGTTCCGCCATTGATTTCAATGTACCATAGAATAAGGAATTTAAAAATTCATGACCAAAATCGATCTGCATATCCATGTCGAAAAAACGGGATAGCTCAAGTTTTGAACGACGGCACAACGCCATTGTTTTAATCTTATTATAGGCTGACATTTTCAATCCAGTTACTCGACATGTATCTGGGAGTTGATGAACCATAAATCGTTACTGAGCTCGGTGGAGGAAACACTTCCTACATGTCCATCCACAAACCATGCATTGGCGCGTTTACTGTGATTCAGCCGGATCTTACAGGTGTTGTCGCTACTGGCGGGAATTCTCCAGACCTGTTTCAATTCATCCATGATGATACTGTCAGCATAATGAGGGTACATTGACGGTTTCAAGGTATGATGAGGCTTTACCGGGTCCACATAATCCCATCTGTAGTCGTTCCCATAATAAATCTGACCGTAAATGTAATAAGGCGCCCATTCAAATGTAAGATCGTAGGAAAAAGGCGTATAGCCCGGACAAAGGAGGAGATTGCCTAATTTCACATAATCCAGTCTGCTCATCATCTCCATATTTGTGGCCCAGCCACCATTCCATGGAACTACTGCGCTCGGCATGAAACGATAGTCGGTGGAATACATTGAGGTTGCCAATCCTAATTGCTTTAGATTGCTGATGCAGGAAATTGCCTTGGCTTTATTTCTGCTCTGATTTAGTGATGGCAGAAGCATGGCTGCAAGAATAGCGATAATCGCTATTACAACCAAAAGTTCGATAAGCGTAAACAGACTTCTTTTCATTTCAATTCTCCTTGTGTTAATTATACACGTTTAAAGGCATTTTTCATCATTATTTATTAATATTACTGCAGTTCCTCCAGCCGGAAGCAGCAATTCATCAGCTTTTTTCTCCGCACCATCGGCGTCGCAGATTTCATATGATCCTGTCAGTTTGTATCCTGTAGCAGCACCAGTGTTAAAAAGAAATTTAAAACTCTGCTTTTCTCCTCGCCGTTCAATCACGTGCAATGTCTCTGTATTGCCGCTATCGCTAACCTCTAATCCTATCCGACTAAGCAAATGGCGGTAAAAAGCGGTGACGTTAGAGTCAAAGGTCTTCGACCATGATAATCCGTTATTGACTGCAAACGTATAAACCATCCCGAGCCCGAATCGATTTCTGACGCCTGCTGCAGTGCCGTCTTTCCATCGCCCGGTTACTTCACCGGTCGTCGGGATAAGTTCAGTACGCCAGTGACTGGCATGCAATCGCACATTGTTTTCAAAGGTTGCCCAACTCTGATCGGCGGCGCAGACTACTCGTTCGCCCTCGCGGCACCCCAGCAATGCATCCAGTCCATATGCCGGACGTTGCGGTGTAACCCAGGTGTTGGTTTCTCGGCAGGCAAATGGATACTCGACTATCAATGTTCCTCCCTGGGCAACAAATTCTCTGAGCCAATCGGCAGTGTTCGGTTCAATTAATTCAGTTGCAGTAACGTGTAACAATTTAATACCACTCAGGTCATCTCCGGGGATGACAAACTCCAGATCATATCCGGCCTGCCGGTAGATGGCATGGATGGCTTTTAGCGCAATTTTATAACTGTAGTTCCATGTTCCTTTGATCGAAGCGATATCCGGCAGATCGCTTTTCATCTCCTCTATACGCATTAGCAGGTCATTATTACGATGATAGAGTAACGCAGCTTGAAATTTCACCGGACGGGTTGCCACCAAAGCTTTACCGTATTTCTTTAGTACTGAGGCAATCCGGTCACACAGTTTACTGCGATCTGTTGAAGTTCCGTCAATATTTCGCATGCCCCACCCGTTGGATTCTTCCCCAAAACGCTCCGAACGATATTGCCAAAAAGTAAACCCGTTGGCGCCAGCCGCGATGGCACCCCATATCTGACGAGCCAATACGTTATTGGTTGGAGGAAGGTGCCACTCCGCCGCATTGGTGTAAAACTCATGGATCCAGTAATTGACATCAACACGGCGCATCCATGCACTTTGATAAAGCGGGTCATTTTCCTCTATCGGCGTTGCTGGATGAAATGAGACAGGAAAAGAAGCTCCATAACAATCGGCATAACGGGCATTCAGTATATCGTCGCTGGTATCGCAGGCTGCGTCCTGTACAACACTGGAACACCCGACATGTACCAGAACTCGAGCATCACGATCAATTTCCTTTATGGCACGGTTAACAAACTCTATTTGCGATGCCACTGAACATGCCGCCCATTGCCGCCAGAGATGTAGTTCAGCATAATCGGAATGCGAAGCTGGAGGATTGATTGTACTAAAAGATGTCCACGCCTTGCCATATGCATCATTCAATGCCTCAATGGAGGAGAAACGCTCCTTTAACCAGAAACGGTATGAGTTTTTGGAATGATCGCATTGACATTGACCTAGAGGACGACTACGCGGTTCGTTCCAAGCATCGTAAAACCACAGCGAAGGGTGCGATTTATATCTTTCCACCAAAGCCTGGACAAAAGCTGAGGCCGTCGATACGACCTGTGGATTATCAAAACATGGCCACCAACCGCCAACATAAAATGCAGCATGTGCAATCGGGCTGATTGGTTGACC
>QKAL01000137.1 GCA_003246475.1 Lentisphaerota bacterium | reverse complement strand
CCTGCTCTACGGTCGACTCGCCACCTACTATTCCACCAAGATGATGCTGTTCATCGCCATCGGCGTCTATGTCATAATCACCTTTCTCGGCTACCTGTTGCCATCGGTCGACCATATCGGCATCAAAACCGGGATTTTTTTCATGCTGGCCTTCCTGATCGCCACCTCGCAAGGCGGTATCCAGGCATTGAGCCGGTCGTTCTACAGCCGTCTGATCCCCCGTAATCAGGCCGCCGAATTTTTCGGTTTTTACAACATCTTCGGCAAATTCGCCACCATTCTCGGCCCGTTGCTGGTGGCAGTGGCGGGGCGCTGGCTCGGTCACGCCAAATACGGCATCCTGAGTCTGTGTTTCCTGTTTCTGGCCGGCGGGGTTCTTCTTGCGCTGGTTCAGGAACCTGAACGCAGGAAGCAGTAATCTCAAGTTAAAATCGTACTCCCCAAACCGGAACGGCAAGCGCTACGTCCGTGTTTTATGCTGTAATCAGTTAAATTTATGAAGGTTTAATTGCGCCCTAACACAATCCTAACAATCGGGGGTTAAGATATAAGTAAAATCCAAAGAAACTATGATTTCTCGATACAAAAACAAGTGAGGAAAAAAGAAATGTTAAAAGTTAAAAGTTTACTGACCGCCGTCGCGGCAACCGCCGCCGGGCTGGCCGCCTTCACCGCTGATGCCCTTACCATCAATGGAGCGGGCGCATCCTTCCCGGCTCCGGTTTACAAAGTTTGGACCTATAATTACCAGAAGGCGACCAGCACGGTAATCAATTACCAGTCGGTCGGCTCCGGCGCAGGCATTGCCCAGATCAAAGCCGGGACGGTCAATTTCGGCGCGTCCGACAGCCCTCTGAAGTCCGAAGACCTGGAAAAAGCCGGCCTGATCCAATTCCCGATGCTGATGGGCGGCGTTGTCCCGGTTGTCAACGTTTCCGGAATCAAGAACAACCAGTTGAAACTTTCCGGCGAAGTACTCGCTGACATTTTTCTCGGCAAGATCAAAAACTGGAACGATCCTCAGATCGCCGCCCTTAACACCGGCGTGGCACTGCCCGACCAGGCGATCACCGTAGTACACCGCTCCGACGGTTCCGGCACCAGCTGGATCTTTACCGATTACATGTCCAAGGCCTCCAAGTCCTGGCAGGAAGGCCCCGGCCGCGGTACCGCGGTAAAATGGCCCGTCGGAGTCGGCGGCCAGAAGAACCCCGGCGTGGCGCTGAACGTCAAGAAGATGAAAGGAGCGATCGGTTATGTCGAATACACCTATGCGGTTGAAGCAAAACTGACCATGGTCCAGTTGCAGAACAAAGACGGCCAGTTCGTCGCCCCGACCCAGGAATCATTTCAGTCCGCCGGAGCCAACGCCGACTGGAAGAACGCTCCCGGCCTCTACATGGAACTCAACAATCAGCCCGGCGCCAATAGCTGGCCGATCACCGGAGTGACATACATTTTGATCCATAAGGAACAGAAAGACGCTGAAATCGCCAAGGAAATGCTCAATTATTTCGCATGGTGCTATAAGTCAGGCGCAGCTTCCGCCCGGAAGATGGACTATGTGCCGATGCCCGATAATGTCATCTCCCTGGTTCAGAACCTCTGGCTGCAGATCAAGAACAAGTAACCACTCCGAATCATCAATCCAGGCTGACGGATAATATAAATGAAGAGTAGTTTTAAACATAAAAGCAGTAAAGCGGAAGCGCTGTTCGTAAAGCTGACTACCGGTTGCGCCATCATCATCATTGCGCTGATGGCCGGTTTCTTCCTGCAGTTGCTCTGGCACAGTCTTCCGGCCCTGAAAGCGTTCGGGGTGCAATTCCTGTTTTCCGCCGCCTGGGATCCGGTCCGCGACCTCTACGGGGCCGCCGGAGCGGTCTACGGTACGCTGGTGACCACGCTGATCGCACTATGCATCGCGGTACCGCTCAGCTTCATCATCGCCTTGTTTCTGGTGGAACTGGCGCCGCCGTGGCTGGCAACCGTCATGGGCCACGCGCTCGACCTTCTCGCGGCAATCCCCAGTATCATATACGGGATGTGGGGGCTGTTCATCCTCATCCCGATCATGCAGAACTACGTGCAGCCGTTCATCGGCTCCACGCTGCATCTGAAGTGCCTGCCGTTTTTCAGCGGCGAACCTAGCGGCAGCGGTTATTTAACGGGCGGGCTGATCCTGGCCCTGATGATTCTGCCGTTTATCTGCGCGGTCATGCGCGACGTTTTCAAAATGGTGCCCCGGGTGGTTAAGGAAGCTGCGTATGGGATCGGCTGTACCACCACGGAGGTATCTTTTAAAATCACTTTACGCTACGGGTTGCAAGGGATGCTCGGCGCAGTCTTCCTAGGTCTGGGCCGGGCGGTAGGCGAAACCATGGCGTTGCTTTATGTTATCGGCAACGCCCCGGAAGTGTCTAAATCCCTGTTCGCTCCGGGAACGACGATTGCCGCAACCTTGGCCAACAATTTCGCCGAAGCCGACGGACTCTTTAAAAGCTCGCTGTTCGAGCTCGGACTTATTCTGTTGATCATAACCTTTCTCATCCAGGTGGCGGCTCAGCTCTGGCTCAACCGCGTCCGCGAAAAATCCGGAGGCGGCTTATGAAGAAACGCGGTCTGTTCCTGCGCAAAGCACTCAACAACGCCACCGCCGCATGCGCCTTCCTGGCTACCTGCGCCGGGGTGGTGTTTCTGTTCTGGATACTTTATACGGTCATCAGCATGGGGGTCACAGGGCTGTCATGGTCGTTTCTGATCGAGCCGACCAAACCATACGGCATACCCGACGGCGGTATCGCCAACGCCGTAATCGGTACTTTTCTCATCACCATGGGGGCAGTGGCTATTGCCGTGCCGACCGGAATGCTCGGCGGTATCTATCTGGCGGAATTCAGCAATAAATCCCGGTTGGGGAAAACCATTCGTTTCTCCGCCAATGTGATGATGGGCATGCCCTCGATTCTGGTCGGACTCTTTGTCTATACCCTGATCGTCATTCCCACCGGAAAATTTTCCGGTTTTGCCGGATCCATCGCGCTTGCGATCATCATGTTCCCGGTAGTTCTGCGAACAACTGAAGACATGTTGTCGATGGTTCCCAACACCTTACGGGAGTCGGCGCTGGCACTGGGCATCCCGCGCTGGAAAGCTACTCTGGCGCTGTTGTTCCGCGAAGTCCGCAGCGGCCTGGTCACCGGCGTCCTGCTGGCGGTGGCACGGGTCAGCGGCGAAACCGCGCCCCTGCTCTTTACCGCACTGTGGAGCGACAGCTGGCCGGCAGGATACTTCACCCAGCCAACCGCCAACCTCACTGTCACCATCAACGAATACGCCACCAATTCGCCATATGACGAAATGCACATCCGCGCCTGGGGCGCGGCCCTGCTGGTCACCGCGGCGATCCTGGTATTGAATATATGCTGCAGAACGATTTTCCGGGAGAAAAAATCATGAAACAGGAAACCCAAAATAAACCGCCGGTAAAGCTCTCCGTGCGGAATCTTAATTTCTTTTACGGCGATCACCAGGCACTGTTCAACAACGACCTGGATATCTACGAGAAAAAAGTCACCGCCGTCATCGGGCCGTCCGGTTGCGGCAAATCAACCCATTTGCGGACTTACAACCGCATCTTTGAACTGTACCGGGAACAGAAAGCTACCGGAGTCATCCAGTACAACGGCCAGAATCTGCTCGACAATTCCGTCGATCTGCTCGAACTGCGCCGCCGTATCGGCATGATCTTCCAGAAACCGACCCCTTTTCCCATGTCAGTCTTTGAAAACGTTGCCTACGCCCTCCGGCTGCACTACAAACTCAGTAAAAGCGAACTGGCAGGGCGCGTCGAAAAGGCCCTGCGCCAGGCCGCCATCTGGGACGAGGTCAAAGACAAACTGCACAAGCCAGGGACATCCCTTTCCGGCGGCCAGCAACAGCGGCTCTGCATCGCCAGAGCCATCGCCGTCGAACCGGACATCCTGTTGATGGACGAACCCACCTCAGCCATCGACCCGGTCGGTACCTTGAAGGTCGAAAACCTCATCGAGGAGTTGAAAAAAGATTATACTATCGTTATTGTTACCCATAACATGCAGCAGGCGGCACGCGTATCCGACTACACCGCCTTCTTCTATAAGGGGTATATTGTCGAATTCGACGAGACGGAAGTGATCTTCACCCGTCCGCAAAACAAACAGACCGAAGACTATATCACCGGGCGGTTCGGATGACCGGGAGGGAAAAATGAACATGCATTTCCAGAAAGAAATTGAAAATCTCAAGAAAAAGATTCTCACCCAGTGCGCCTTTGTCGAGGAAAATCTCGCCACCGCCGTTGAATCTTTTACCGAGCAGGATACCGATAAAGCCTATAAAGTAATTGCCGACGACGAAATCATCGACCAGCGCGAGATCGAGATCGAGGAAGAGTGCCTCAAACTGCTCGCTCTCTATCAGCCGGTTGCCGCCGATTTGCGCTATATCGTCATCTGCCTCAAAGTCAATAACGACCTTGAGCGCATCGGCGACCTCTCATGCAATATTGCCGAACGGACCATAACTTTTGCCGAACGCGCCGAGGCGCTCTCATGGCACCACCAGCTCGATTTCGAGGAGATGTCCTCCAAGACCCAGCTGATGTTGAAGAACACACTCGACTCCCTGATCGGCAACAACGCCATGCTGGCGCTCGAGGTCATCGGCAAAGACGATGAGATCGATCAGCTTAACCGGGATTTCCATCAGCGCATTATCGAACTGATCAGCAAAGACCCGGAGCACGCCGAGATGTATATCCCGCAATTGAGCCTGTCAAAACAGCTGGAGCGTATCGCCGATATCACCACCAATATCTGCGAAGACGTCGTCTACATGGTTACCGGCAATATCGTCCGACACACCGGACTCACCGACAAAACCAAGTAAAATATCCACTTATTTTACATCCAACGCCGTGCCGTTGTATTCACAGCGGCACAGCGGATAAGAAAATGATAGATTATTTCAACCCATATCCCAATATAACGGGATATGTTTACATGGCCGATATTTTCTCTTCGTGAACCGCAAGAAGTTTCGCCGCAAGATCGCGCAGTGTCACCTTATAGTCGTACTGCGTCTCCATGCGTCGCCGCAATTCGTTTCCGATGCGGCTGCGGAACTCCGCGTCATTCACCAACCGGCAGATAAGGTCAAAATAGCGCTGGGGGCTATTCTCAAGGATGGCAAAATCACCGACATGCTCCACCGATGTGGCGTTGACATGCAGATCGCCGCACTTCATGGTAACAACCGGCAGGCTGGCACACATGGCTTCCAGGCAGACCCGGACACCGGAAACCGGAAACTCATTAAGATAGATGTCGGAAGTAAGGAAATAATCTTGTATGGCCTCGGCGCCCTGGACCGGGCCGACAAAATCCAGCCGCGAACGAATCTCCGGGGCAAAACGCGCCTTGATCTCATCGGGATTGCAACCGCCGATAATCCGGTAAACCGTTTGTGGACACGCTTGCATGACCCGGCTGACCGTATCACAGTATTCAGGGCTGAAACGTTGCGAAATATAGTTGCTTACCGTGACAAACCGGACTTTTACCGGGTCTTTTTCCGGCAGTGGGTCGGGCAGAGGAGACACCGAGATTCCGTCGTGGTAGTCGATAACCCTGCCGCCGCGTTCCAGCCACAACCCCAATTGTTTCTCACGCGTTCCCGCCACCCAATGCAAAATCGCATCAATCCCGTCTACATAGAGCGGAAAGCCTCGATGCATGTCGAAAAAAGTTCCGACCACCCCGGACCTGGCAACGCAGGCCTCTGGGAAACTGAACGGCGACGCGCTGGCAACCACCATATCCACCTCGAACTGGCAGCATAATTCGATAAGCTGCAGTGAGAGCGTCTGGATATTGTCCTGCGGCGGCAATCCGATAATGTCGATATTATTGTCGAGCAACTGCTTGCCAATCTTCATCTGATTAAACGGCACCACGTCATATCCGCTTTTTCGCTCCATGGTACTGGGCTGATTGGTTATTACCATAAGAGGATCAAAGAGATCCCGGTCGACATGAAGCGCGAAATTGGCGATTGCCTTGGAGGGCGCTATGTAATCGGAAAACATCGAGCAGACAAAAGCAACCCGATAAGGGGGCTTGCGGCGAAAACTGCGTTTTAACTGAAGCCGCCGGGCCACGGTTCCCGTCGCGGTGTTATAGATCGCCCAGATCATGGACAGCGTTTCCGGATCATGAAAAAAACTGTAGCCGGTAGTGACGTCGATCGCAAAAAGACGCGGGATCACCTCTCCGACTACCGAGGCATAATAATCATCGGCGGCGTCGACATGCCGATAAAGGGTATCGACCGCTTCAGCCGCAAACTCGCGAAATCCGTCCAGAGGTTTGCTGAACTTCTGCTCCATACCTTCATGCATATATTTCCGGGCACGACGAAATATCTTCCCGAGTTCACTATCTCTGTCCATATTTTAAAACACTCCCTATGTAAACAATTTAACCGCCAGCATAATAAATACCGTTAATGTCGGGATGCACAACAAATAGGCATAAAACAACACCCCGGCCATACGCTTTTCAATACCCTGATTGCAAAGACTGCACATCACCGCCAGATTATTGCCCGGCGGCACTCCGGCCTGGATGATAAGAACCACTGCCAGCATCGCATCTATCATGCCGGGATATAAACGCCGCAACAACATTACATAGCCGATCGCCGCCAGCGGCATGACGACCAGCCGCCCGGCCAGCAGTACCGCCAACGTCCGCTTCTTCAGCTCAAACCGCCCCGGGCCTTCGGCAAATCCCGCGCCCAGTACCAGCAGAGCCAGAGGAACCGTACCATCGCCGATCAGCCGTGCAGCATTAAAAAGCGGATGCAACGCTCCAGGGTCGGCACATAGCTGGTCCTTCAACCACGGCGTCAACCCCACGGCAATTCCCGCCGCCATCCCGACCACCGGCGGAGTAATAACTTTTTTCCAGGACATCTCCCTGACCTTGTGTCCGGAAATCAGGCCATAGCCGACCGTCCACAGCAGCGGCGAAGCAACCATCAGATAGAGGGATATATAACTGATCCCCAACGCTCCGGCATCCGGAATCTCCCGCAATGCAGGAAAAACAGTTGCGGCAGCGGCCACCAGAGGAATCGGCAGATAACCGCTGTTGCCGAACGCCATGGCCGCCAACGCCCCACGCCGAAAATCAGCCGGCAGCGGTAACAGTCGGGTAACAATCCAGCCAAAGGCAATTCCCATAAAAACAAACAGGAGGCAGGAAAGCGGAACGATCCAACAGGCCTGCAGGCGTTCCAGATCGATGGAATCAGCGACGCAGGTAAACAGCAGGCACGGCAGACAGCAGTAAAACAGGATGGTACTGCATGTGCGCATCTGATCGCGTTTCACCACCCCGGAGCGCAGCAGCAACACCCCGCCCAAAGCCGCCAGGAGTACCGCCCCGACCGTCCGGCCGGAGCACCACAGCAAAGGCCACATCCAGCTCACGGTTTCTTTACATCCGCGGCATCGATTTTATCCTGCAGCCCCTTCCGATCGATGTCCTCATCCGGGCTATAGGTCCGCAACGCCTGACGCCAGAACTCCAAGGCCTTATCCTTCTGCTTCAACGCAAAGTAGATATCACCGGCGTGCTCGACGATGATCGCATCGGGGATTTTACCCGAGAGTTTCAATGCCTTATCAATAAAGCGCGCGGCCTCGGTATATTTTCCCTGCCGATACAGAACCCAGGCCATACTGTCGACAATGGCGGTATTCCCGGGCATCTTTTCCAGTGCGCCCTGAATCAAATTCTGCGCATCCGACAGATTGCGGTTATTTGCAGCCATGATATATCCCAGACAGTTGGCAGTAATCGGGTCATCGTTATTCTTTGCCAGAATTTTTCTCAGAATGGTTTCCGCTCGGTCGATCTTGCCCATCCGCTCACACAAAAAAGCCATATTGCGATAAAAGCCGTCATCAAGCAAATTGGGTAATTTCAGCCGGGTGGCAGCCTCTTCGCAACGCTGCATCATTTCCAGCGCCTTGTCGAGGTTTCCAAGCTGACGGTAAGCCATGGCGGCAATATACAACGCCATCGGATGATCCTTCATTGCGTTACACGCTTCGATTGCCTCCTGAAACTCCCCCGCCCGCATACATGCCATCGCCAGACGACCGGTGGTCATCACATCATCGGGATTACTCATCAGGTAATTACGATAAGCCGAAGCGGCTACCGCAAAACGTCCGGTCTTTTCCGCCACCTTTGCCAGCTCAAGGGAAAAACGCACCTGCATCGGATCTTTTCGGACAATCGACTGCCACACCCGGAACGATTCCTCCGCCAGGTCGCAGTTATCATAATAGACCGCCAGAAACACCAGCAGCTTCATATCGTCGGGCGAAGCCTCCAACATGCGATAGAGGATATCCGCGCCATACTGCTCATCCTTGTTCTTGCGACAAACGTCCAATACCGGGATAATATCTCCGACGTCGCTGACGTCTTGTTCACAGACCTGATTGAGGCGGTCCTGCAGCTCCTTGTAAATGCGCCGGTAACGCTCCTGCGAAGATTCGGAAAACCACCAGAACCCCTTCTCGTCCTTACTTTTTTCGATAGCCGAATTGTAGAACATCAGGGCGTGCGACAGAAAACGCAGATTACCCCAAAGCATTTTCTTATCCATATAACCACGGAAAAACTCATCACCTTCGGGATAGCGCTCGGTCTGAGTATAGGCACGGGCCGCCAAGCTGATGATACTGGCAATACTTGCAGCATCCTTCTCATCAATGGTATCAAAATCAACTTTATCCAGACAGGAATTGATCAGGTCAAGCATCCGGACCTGTTGTTTATCGACACTCAGAAAATAGGCGGCGGACATACACAGTCTCAGCGCACCGGGATGACGCTCCGACAATTCAATCAGCTTGTTCTGATATGTCTTGCGGTCTTTAACATTGTCCAGTTCACGGATAAAGCACCCAAGCGGGACGGTAGCCAACGGATCGGCTTCAATGGTCTTCAGCAGTTTATCAAGTCGCTGTTCCGGAGACTGGGCCAGCATATATTCGGAAAACGCCGCAAGAGCTTCGGACTTTCCTTTTGGGATATCCGTCTGCGAGTAGTCTTCCACCTTGATCTCATCTTCCGGAAAGACGTCGCCGCCGAACTGGTCTTCATCTTCCGCCATGGCGCCGCATATCAATCCGGCGAGAAACATTGCCAACGTAAATCGCTTCACAATATCCTCCACATTATGAGCGGACAAAAAAAACAAACCCTCTGGCGCTAATATAAGTGCCGGAGGGTATTAATAAAGCGACAAAGAACAAAAAAACAGTTATTTTTTGTTCTTATGACGCAACGCCTTGAGCTGCTTCTTACGCTTGTGCTGGGCGATCTTGCGACGACGTTTCTTTTTGAGGTTACCCATTATCCGTTTCCTTCCGAAATTTTTACCTGCTCAATATCTGTAAAGATTATGAGACCAACTTAAATAAACAGGTATATAATTTAATGTGTTTATGAAAAATTTCTCTGTCGATTTAAAAAAAAAAGCAAAAAAAACGTTTTTAAACCAGAAACACAATCACATCCATCGACACAAGTAACTTATAATCAACGACCCACAAATACATCGCCATCATTGAAAACACTCCATGCAAAAACATTATTTTCACAAAAACCTTTTGCATTTATGGTAAATGAGTATACATTCGCATAAGCATTAATCAGTTCGATCAGCCCGGAGAATACTATATGTTAAGCAAATCAACCCGAGAAGCCGTCCATCGCCGCATGGATGTCCTCAAAGAAAAATTCACCCACGTGACATTGGACGTCACCCTGGTCGAAACCGTTCCCGGACTGCGCAGTTTTCTTCAATTGCCAAGCGGTATCTCTCCGGATGAGTGGGATTGCGACCCCGACCCGCAGTCAGTGGCCAGATCAGTCTCCGAGGGCGGCGCCGCCGTCATCGCCGTATGGGACAACGGACAAGAAGAGAAAGTCTTCGCCCGGTTGCTGGATGAAGCCAACGCCTTTTCACTCCTCAATCAGATAGAACAGTTTCTGCCCGTCGCTCCCCGGAAAAAAAGAGCCCCACAACACCATTGAGGCTCGGGTCTGCCGGATTGACAGCACCGCCGGGTTCGTGTACAGTATATTATGTAGACAACCCTTTAACCAGGGGGTGAAAGATGAAACAAAAAGCAAAAGATCTCCAAAAACGTATCATGGATCTGACTGGATGCGACGCCATGTATGAAGTCGCCCTGGGACAAATTCAGATTCACAATCCATCCAAAGAAAAAATCTGGCATGCCATCAAAATGTTGAAACACATGGGCGAACTGAAGTTCGAAGGTTGCGAAAGAAAGATGGACGGCGAATATATCGCGGTCTTCCACCTTGCCGCATGATTTTAAAACCTGCAAAAGCCGCCGTTGCGCTCACGTTACGGCGGTTTTTTTTTACAGCAAAAAATAATCTTCCTCCAAGGTGCTTTCCTGACATATAATTTACGATTTAATATTCATAATCCGCCAAAAACGACTCATGGCGCAAATGAATAAACGCTCAAACGGCAATGTTGCAAAATAAAGTTATTACATTTTTTTCCCGCTTTATAGCAATACCGGACTTGAATAAAAGTGGTCATTATATTACAATTATCAGTATCATGCTGAAAACGGCATGAATTTTGATGCGGGTGACATGGGGTGAACATCACAAAAAAAGAGGAAGGGTTGAACATGAAAAAAACCATTATGATGCTTTTGGCAGTAGGTGCATTGGCCGTAGTAACCACAGGGTGCAATAGTTTCGAAACCAATCGCGTCGGCGAACAGATCGACGTAAAGATGGAATTACCCGTAAACCCGGAAGTCGAAGCCGGCAAAGAAATGATCGCTGGCAAAGCCAAGGTTCATTGCCTGTTCGGTATTTTCACCTGGGGCGTAAGCAAGCAAGCCGTCGGAATCAACTATTTCAATGGCTATCAGGGTACGAGTTTCTTCACCAGTCCTGCTGATGTTGCCAGAAATGGCGCCGCATACAATGCCTGCGTTGATGCCAATGCAGACCTGTTGCTGGCTCCCCGTTATGAACTGGATATCAACGACTTCTTCGTTTACAAGTCCATCGACTGCAAAGTCAAGGCATTCCCCGGCTTCCTGAAAGCCGTCACTATCAAGAAGTAATCAATATTCCATTTCACCCGCATTTTTATTGATTACACATTGCGTCTTAAGTCAAACACCAGGCTGCGGATACAACCCCAGCTCCCGGCCGACGGAATGACTAAGACGACGTGGCCCGGCGACGGTAGTAAAGCAGCAGAGCCGTCACGATCAGCGCCATCCCCGATATGGTGTGGAAACCGGGATGCTCGTCCGGCAAAATCAACCAGCTAAAAGCAGCGCCAAACATCGGCACCAGAAACTTCCACTGATTCAAGTCTGAAACCTTGACCTCAGGCTGTGTCAACAGCGCAAACCAGATGGAAAATGCCACCGCGGAAAGCAACGACAACCACAACAACGCCAGATAAAAGGCTGAACTGCGATTCATAATATCCGGAGCCCCTTCCCACACGAGGCCCAGCAACAGCAATCCCAAACCGCCGAGAAAAAGCTGAACCGAGTTCAATACCAGCGGATTGATCGCCGACAGTGATGATGTCTTACTCACCAGAATATTTCCGAACACGCTGGAGCAACTGGCGGCAAACAGCATGGCAATTCCCGCCAGTTGAGTTGAGGCAGGACGATCGGCATATCCCTTATTCAGCGTAATCAATACCAGTCCACACATGCCCACCATAACGGCAAAAAACTTTCCGCGGCTCAACCGCTCCTCCGGCATGAGAAAATGCCCCATCACTGCCGCAATCAGCGGCGCGGCACCGGTCACGATCGCGGCAACCGCCCCGGGGACCAGGTCCAGTCCTTTGAAAAAAAGCGCATAGAGGACAAAGGTGTTGAAAAATGCGGTCAGCAGTACCGTCTGGTAACAGCCGGCAACCGACTTGAAACCGGCACGGTAATCACTCCAGAACGGCAACAACAGCAAGCCGGAAATAATGAAACGGATACCCGCAAAAGTGAATGGTTTACTGTAATCCTCCAGACCCAGCTTGACCGCGGCAAAGGCAGTACTCCAGAGCAGACAGGCGACAACCGCTCCGGAAACATGGGACATTTTCATGCCGACACCCCGTGATGTCGCGGCCTTATGCTTTTATATTGATAAGATTCCATACGATGAATCCCACATACCCCAGCAGAAATACCGCGCCTTCCGCCCTTACGACCCGCCAGCCGCTGCGCATGAAAATCAACAGCAGCAAGCCGCTGCCCAGCATCACCGGCAGATTAAAAGTCATCATCACCCCGCTGACCGGAATCGGACAGATCAGCGCGGAAATGCCAAGGATCAAGCCGATATTGAAGAAATTACTGCCGATGATGTTCCCCATCGCAATATCATGTTTCTTTTTAATCACCCCCGCCACTGTGACCGCCAGCTCCGGCAGGGATGTCCCTAATGCCACCACCGTAGAACCGATCACCGCCTGATCCCACTGCATTTTTACACTGAACCAGACCACATTGTCCACCATCACCTTTGCCCCGCCGGTCAACATCACCAGCCCAAGCAGGGAAAATCCTCCGGCAACCGCGGCAGAACCGAAACTCCGCTCCGGCACCTCACCTTCAGTCTCCTCTTCAAGCACCTCGCGGTGGCGGAACAGATAATATCCGTAGGCACACATACCCAGCAACAGGATCGCACCCTCAATACGGTTCAACTCCTTTCCAAAGACGCAGAACAGGAAGCACAGCAGAGTCATGCCCATCATACACATCCCGTCGCGCCAGAACATGACCTTCTGAATCTTGATCTTTCCGAACAACAGCGCCCCCACCCCCAGGATCAGCAGGATATTGGAGATATTACTGCCAACTATATTCCCGAGCGCAATTCCGCCTTCGCCATTGGTTGAGGCATAAACATTGGTGGCGAATTCCGGCATCGACGTACCCAGACTGACCAGCGTCAGCCCGATAACTACCTCCGAGATATTGAAACGGCGCGCCAGATCCGACGCCCCTTCGACAAACCAATCGGAACCCTTGATCAAAATCACCAATCCGAACAGAAATAGTACCAGATTGATTATCATATTATCGCTACATAATTCCATTTTTTTCCCTCTTTTTTAATACTGCGGCAAGGCATCGGGACTACCTGTCCCGAATCATCAGAATATATCACCTTTTTGAAAACAAACAATCGGGAAAAGGCCTTTATCGCCACAGGGATTTCAGTTTTGCTCTGGCTTCGGAGATGGTTTGCCCGGAACTTCTGGCTTCAGCCAGCATCTGTTCGCCACGCCCCTGAAAGACATATACAGCCACACCGGGCGAGACATGGTAATTCCAGCATTCGCTGAAAATGTCGGCCTCGGCACGGCTGCCGCTCAAGGCGCGGGGTAAGGGATGGTATACCGCGATGCGGTTGACCTTGCGGGCAACATATTTACGGAACACCTCCGGCAAAAGATCGGAAAGCCAGTTATCGGCAAGGATTTGCTCATAACGTGGAATCATATACTTCTGTCCTTCAATAGGCATGAAAAGCTCCGCCAGCGACGTGGAAAAAAGTTTTACGTCTTCTTCATTTGCGCCATCAAGAAACAGCCGGAAATAGTCGTCCGCCCGCTCCGTCACCCGGATGGAACACGGTCCCTTCCCGATCTTGCCGGTTGCTTTGAGGGCGTCCAGCAACGCCAGACAGATCCCGGTCAGTTTGGATCCGGCATCGAGCTCGAATCCCCGCATTCTGCCGATCCGTCCCCGGACGCTGCGCGAACGGAAACTCGCGTCAGCCTTGACTTCCACCGCATCAACACTCTTATCCTCATAGGGACTGCCGATCTTCCACTTTTCCATCACCGACTGACGGGCTAAGCAACGGATCAGCATCTCGGAATTGAACAGATGAGCGTTGAGAGCCACATCCTCCGGGCCGGCATCGGTCAACGCCGAATGGATGTGCCCCAGACCAAACTCGATTTCGCCGTCGTCGCAAAGTCCATAGTACCCGGCATGTTTGCGGGCAAAACGCGCATAATCGTTAAGTCCGTTCTCAAACTCCGGCGCCATGCACACCACGTCCCAGATATTGGCCACCTTGCCCGGACAAAGCGGATCCTTGCGGATAACCCGTCCCC
>QKAL01000037.1 GCA_003246475.1 Lentisphaerota bacterium | reverse complement strand
TGGTTTTCTAAGTTCCATCAACATAATGAATAACCTCCCTTACCTTCCGGACCAGGTCCGGAAGGGAAAAAGGCTTCTGGATGAAGAAAACCCCTTCTTCCAGTACTCCATGGGGGGCAATGACATCGGACGTATATCCGGACATAAACAGACATTTCATTTCCGGACATATTGCTGCAAGTTGCCTGGCCAGTTCCTGTCCGTTCATTCCGGGCATGATAACGTCGGCCAGAAGCAGGTCAATTCGACCGGCATTTTCAGCGGCAATACGGACAGCGTCATCAGTAGAGTTTGCGGACAGAACATGATACCCCTGAGTTTCAAGCATATCAGCGGTAATTATCAGCAGAGAATGTTCGTCCTCGACCAACAATATAGTTTCGTTGTCTTTATCGCTGACAGTTTCCGGAACAATGATTTTGTCGTCGATGGGCTTATCAGTTCCGTCATAATGCGGCAGGCAGATGGAGAAAGTCGTTCCGTGCCCCAATTCACTGTATACATTAATAAAACCGTTGTTCTGCCGGACGATACCATAAACAGTGGCCAATCCCAAGCCAGTCCCTTTTCCCACCGCCTTGGTGGTATAAAACGGCTCGAAAACATGCGACATTGTCTCTTGATCCATGCCGCTACCGCTGTCGCTTACGGTCAGTAGAATGTATTTGCCAGGGGTAATGCCTTCATGATGGTTACAATAATCAACATCAAAAGTACGCATATCGGTTCCTATCGAAATCACCCCGACATCCCTGATCGCATCCCTGGCGTTAACACACAGGTTAGCCAGGATCTGATCGATCTGAGATGGATCCATCTTAATACATCCGAGATCGGCACCCGGAGCCCACTTGAGTTCAATATTCTCTCCAATCAACCGTTGCAGCATTTTCAACATCCCCTCAACTGTGGTGTTGAGTTTCAGTACTTTCGGGGCAATGGTCTGTTTACGGGCGAACGCCAGCAATTGTCGTGTCAAATCGGCGGAACGCTCGGCAGCCCTACAGATATCTTCCAAATCGCGGCAGACCGGATGCGCGTGATCCAGACGTTTCAAAGCGATTTCAGCCCGTCCCAAAATGACCCCCAGCATGTTGTTGAAATCATGCGCAACGCCACCGGCAAGACGTCCGATAGATTCCATTTTCTGTGAATGCCGAAGCTGGTTCTCAAGTTTTTGCCGTTCTTCTTCCGCCCTTTTCATGTCGGTAATATCCATGGCAGTGCCAACTATGGAGACTACATTGCCTTCTTCGTCATATCTGCCTTGATAAGTTGATTGAAAGCAGCCGATGGTATTGTCAGGAAATAAAAAACGCTGCTCAAAAGTACCTTTGTCATGAGATTTGGAGGTAGCTTCCAGCAATTCCTGCCCTCTGTTACGCTCTTCCGGCCACGGCGACATCTCCAGGATTGATTCAACGGTCGGCATAAACGTTTCAGGGGCGCGGTGAAATATTTGGTATACCTCGTCCGACATCTCGATTTTTCCGGTCTTAATATCCCATATCCAATGTCCCAATTGCGCCAGTCTCTGAGCTTCCTTCAATCTTCTATCACTTTCAATCAACGCTGCCTGCTCATGTTTCAATTCGGTCAGATCAAAAATTACCGCTAGAAAGTCTTCGCCCACAGGAATGCCGCCAATCGACATCGTCCGCTGTTCTCCATTCTTACAGGTCACCTCGTATTCCCTGGCCTCCACGTCCGTGCCTTCAACAGTCGCTTGCCGAACCAGCTGATTCCATGCGTCCATAACCTGAGCCCGATATTCGGGATCAGGATAGGCAAGTTCCCACCATTGGGCAATACTTTTTACTTCATCCTTGCGATACCCCAGGATCCGAGTAAAACATTGATTATAAAAAATTACCTCGCCATGACCTGAGACATAGGCAAGTGGGATAGGCATCATGTCAAGCAAACGTCTGAAACGGTTGGCCTTGTCACGTTGTTTCAGTCCGTAATACATAAACTTCCGTACTTTCCGGAAAAGCATCAAAACCCATAACGCCAATGCCAGTACCAGAAGTAATAAAACAATTATAGCAAGCCGTTCATTTGTAGCATCAGGAAGCATCGCAACAACTGCGGTTGACGAAAGAAATTCCGCGGGATTTAAAGCTTTCAAAGTCATTGGACAACCACAGACAATAATGATTATTAAACGCAGACATGACATAACGTTTAGAATGGTTATTTTATTAAACCGATTCAATCTCTTAACGCCTCCAAATTCTTCACGCAACCATGGCTTTCCGAAAACTACCTGTATTTTATATATTATACGGCTAACATGTTGATAATAATATGGACAAAGGGAAAAAAACATAAATAACAGGGGTAACAGAGAAATCCTCAACGGTTGAAATACCATACATTTTCGGCAGCAGAACAGAACCGGAAACAAGCATAAAAAACCACACCATATGGAGACGGAACAGCGTCTTAATCACATGCCGCAATTATCAAATGCTGTATTTCTACACTTTTCGATTTGGGAAAATGTTAATGCCGTTTGCCAGAAAATATTTATCAGCCGCCATGATCGCAGGCCCTACGGTACCAACCTTCCGGCCCAGGTCACTGAAAAATACCTTATCCGGATCTAAATTACGGTTGTTGAGGTTTTTAAGTTGCAGTTGCTGCCGCATCTCCTGCTCCAGAATATCGCGGGCCATGACAATATCACCATTGATGATCAACATCTCAACGTCCATCAGGTTTTGAATATTGACGATCGCCATAGCAATATATTCGGCTATTTTATTGAAAATACCCAGAGCCTTTTCTTCCCGGTCGCGGGCAAGATCAATAATCTCTTCAAAGGTTTTACCGCCACCATAGGCCTGTTCAACCGCTTCGGTATTTGCCAGCCGCTCAAAACATCCATGGTTTCCGCAATAACACGGCGGTCCATTATGAATCAACGAAAGATGTCCGAATTCGCTGGCCCGGTTCGAAACGCCACGGTAAACCTCGCCGTCGATGATAAAACGGCAACCAATGCCGCGACCAATAAACAACACGCCAAAATTATCGGGCACCTGCAACGCGGAAAGGTAATATTCCGCCATCGTCATCAGGACCACGT
The DNA here is from genome assembly GCA_003246475.1 of Lentisphaerota bacterium. GTDB lineage: Bacteria > Verrucomicrobiota > Lentisphaeria > Victivallales > SZUA-371 > SZUA-371. The sequence continues at coordinate 783 of QKAL01000037.1, read as the reverse complement.
CATGATCAACAATAACCGGCACATTATATTTGGATGCGAGAAACTCCTTAATCGGAACCCCTTTCAGCAACGGGTAATAATTGGCGCCGTTATATATGCCCGCCGCCGCTTCAACCCGCGCCGGCAGACCAATTCCAATCCCCTTGAGCATATCCGGCTCAATCTCTGCCGCTTTGAGCAAACGATCAATGACTTTCTTGAGCAGGGACAACAATTCCGTTCCAGTCAACGATTCGTCGGTAGGCAGGGCATATTCAAACTTCGACTCCGAGGCCGCATTAAACAAACCGCCGGTAAGACAGGAACGGCTCAAAGTCAGTCCAATGGTGTAAAAGGCTTCAGTATTGACTTCCAGCAGTACCGGTTTTCTACCGCCGGTGGAACTATCTTCTCCAGCTTCGACAATAAACCTTTCACTGAGCAACTGGCGGGTGACTTCGGTAACCGTGGCAAGACGAATCTGATATTTTTCCGCCAGGCGAATCCGGGAAATTGACCGATTCGCTGCAATCGCGTCAAATATCCGCTGCTTGATACTGATATTTTCGGACATCACTGAATCCTCTTCACATATGACTTATTTACGCCGATAAAAATTATACCATAATCGAAAAAACACGGTTGTCAAACCATATATTTACATATCCAGCACAATAGGAGTAAAAATGTTCACATTTTTACCGCAAATTACCAAATGAAAAAGTACCGGAAAACCGAAAGTCAATTTTGTCCATGCCTTTTGAACTTAACCCCCCGGATTCAAGGTCGATTTATAGTATCACC
>QKAL01000017.1 GCA_003246475.1 Lentisphaerota bacterium | reverse complement strand
TTTTTTATGCCAAGAAGCAATAAATATATAGAACTGGTTGGGAAGCTTGAAAAAAAGCTATCAGTAATGGAAGAGAATACGCTTCTTCCGCCGGAACAACAGATGGCCGATGAATTCGGAGTAAGCAAGCCGACACTTCGCCGGGCGTTGCAGGAAATGGCAGACTGCGGACGCGTCCGCAAAATCAACGGCGTCGGAGTAATGGTTGGAAAACCGCCGCGCAGCATTTCGCGTGAACTTATTTTTATCTGCCGCGATATCACATTTTTCGCCGACACCTTAAAAAGTTTCGGAACTGCCGCTCTCAATGCAAATTATTTTATTTCGATTGTTCCGCTCGATGGAGATGTTCAGACTCAGGAGCGCATCATTATGAGTGTGGCTGAACGTGCCCCTGCCGGAGTAGTCATTTACGCAGATACAAATCACAACGACCTGTCGGCATTTCACAAACTGGCCACGACCGGAATTCCTATCCTCTACCTGATGCGTCTGCCAAAAGGCATTGACAACAATCTGCTGGAATTCGGCAACTCCGACGGCCTCACCGAGATTGTGGAAACCTTCTACAATGAGGGACGTAGGAAAATAGCAATGTTCTCCGCTGCCGGGATAAACAAGGCAGCCGCTCAGGAACGTCAGAACGGTTTCCTGGCAGGAATGAAAAAATGCCGTTTAAAGGTCCGTCCGGAATTCAGCTGCGGATACAACGCTACGGCAGAGGAACGCGAAAACTTTTTTAAGTCATTCGAGGATAAAGAAAACCGTCCGGACGCGGTATGCTGTATGAATGATCACTGCGCCGGATTCCTGATCAAGGAATTAATGAAACGCAAAATAGATATTGACGATATTCTGTTCTCCGGCTTTGACCATTCCCCGCTTAGCGAATTTATTCCGCAGCCTCTACTTACGGTCGATCCCCCCATGAAAGAACTCGGCGCCGTTGCCGCTGAAATGTTGATTAAGCAGGTTGAAAACCCCCATTTCGGTTTTCAACGCAGAAAACTTAAAGCCCAAGTAATAAGTACAAAATAACAGAGGAACACAAACAATGAAAGCTCCATCAGATTCGCGTACGTGGCTTGGCGGTAAAACCAGGCAGGTACTGTTGCGCCGCGCGCTGATCAAAAGCATGGGTTATACCGATGAAGATTTGTCGAAACCAATCGTCGGCATCATCAACACCTGGGGAGAAACCAATCCCGGACACTACCATTTCAGGCAGCTCGCCGACGCGGTAAAACGCGGCATATGGGCCTCCGGAGGATTCCCGCTTGAAATCAATACCATGTCGATCTGCGAAGTATTTTTCGATATTTCCAGCTTGATCTATCGTAATCTGCTGTCCATGACCACAGAGGAACTGATTGCGCGTCACCCGTTTGACGGTGTAGTACTCATCGGTTCATGCGACAAGAGTGTTCCCGCCCAGCTTATGGCGGCAGTGTCGGCTGACAAACCAATGATCTTTCTTCCGGGCGGTCCAATGCTGCCGGGAAATTACCATGGCGAATCACTCGCCTGCGGTACCGACAGTTTCAAAATATGGACTAAATACCAGGCCGGGGAACTAAATGACGATGATCTGAGAGACATTGACGGCTGCATGTACGGCAGTGTCGGAGCCTGTCCTATCATGGGCACCGCCAACAGTATGCAGACCGCTACCGAATCGCTGGGTCTGAGCCTGCCGGGAAGCGCTTCCGCTCCTGCTGTTTCCGCCGAAAAAATGCGTTTTGCCGAAGAATCCGGCCGCCAGGTAATGAACCTGATCGAAAAAGGACTAAAAGTTTCGGACATTGTTTCCATGGGAGCCATCCGCAACGCAATCACGGTATTGATGGCCTCGGGAGGTTCAACAAACCTGCTGATCCATCTGACTGCCATAGCGCGTCGCGCCGGAATCAAACTGGAACTTTCCGAATTCCAGAAAATCAGCGAGAACACCCCATTGCTGGTAGATGTGAAACCGGCAGGTAAAGGCACTGTGGGAGTCGAGTTCCATCAGGCTGGCGGAGTTCGCGCGCTGATGAAAGAGCTTGAACCGCTGCTGGATACTTCTGTTATGACGGTAAGCTGTAAAACGCTTGCGGAAAACCTGAAGACGGCTCCGACATCATACAACCGTGAAGTAATTGCCGCATTTGACAAACCGTTCAAAAGCGAAGGCGGGATTGCAGTATTACACGGCAACCTCGCGCCGCGCGGTGCGGTTATCAAACGCTCTGCCGCGAGCCAGGAACTATTGAAATTCAAAGGGGAAGCCCGGGTGTTCGATTCCCTGGCAGAAGCTGAAAAATATCTGCTCGACGAAAATTCAGATATGGATGTAGATAAAGCCATCATCCTGCGTGGATATGGCCCTAAGGGAGCCCCCGGCATGCCGGAGTTTGGCAACTATATGCCGATACCGCCCAAACTCTACAAAAAAGGCATCAAGGATTACGTACGCATAACCGACGCTAGAATGAGCGGTGGCGCTTTTGGAACCGTGGTGCTTCATGTGTGCCCTGAAGCAGCCGCAGGTGGTAATATCGGGGCGATCCGCAACGGCGATACAATTATTCTTGACGTGGATGCCGGAATCATCAAGGTGGAACTGAGCGACGAAGAAATTGCCGCCAGACTGAAAGACACCAAATTCGAGTCAAAAGAAGAGTTCGAGCGCGGCTTTGTCCGCCACTATATCGACAACGTAATGCAGGCCGACGAAGGCTGCGATTTCCCATATTTATAAGATAAGGTGTAATAATAATGGAAATAAAAGGAATATGTCCGATCGCTCCAGCGGTTTATAATGACCAAGGAGAATGTGATTATGAAGCTTACGTAAGCTGCTGCGACGCCATGCTGAAAGGCGGCGCGCACTCGCTGGCACTCTTCGGCATCGCGGGAGAATACTACAAAATGGACCGCGAAGAAGAAGAAAGACTGATCGACATCACGGTAAAGGTATGTCATGACAACAACGCACCGGTAGTAATATCAAATACCCGTCACGCCACGGAAGTAGCGGTAAAATGGGCAAAACGTATCGAAGCCGCCGGAGCTGACTGCATGATGGTGCTGCCGCCGTTCTTTCTCAAGCCCGGCGCGGCTGAACTGACACGTCATATCGAAGCGCTCTGTGACGCGGTAAGCATCCCGATCATGCTCCAGTATGCCCCGGAACAGACCGGTGTCGGCATCGCGCCGGAAGTGCTGGCGGGTATCGGACAGCGCCACCAGAATCTGCGCTATTACAAGATTGAGTGCAAGCCTCCGGGCGCATATATCTCAAAGCTGCTTGATCTGCTCGGCGGAAATGGCGAAATCTTCATCGGAAACGCCGGTTTCCAGATGATTGAAGGCTTCAAACGCGGAGCCGTCGGCGTAATGCCTGGACCTTCGATGTTCGACGTTTACCGCAAGATATATGACCTGATCCAGTCAGACGATATCGCGTCGGCAATGGCAGTTCATGACAGGCTCAATGCAATGCTCAACCACATTCGCCAGGACGTGGAAATGATCATCTGCTATGAAAAGAAAATCCTGAAACGCCGTGGCCTGATCCCCAGCGATTACTGTCGTTCTCCAAGACACCGCACCGATCCGCTCAACGAAGAGCTGTTTGACATTCACTACAGTGAACTAAGCAAATACTTCGTATAACGCCTCAAAAATTGAATTCCATGGCCGGTTCACAATTATCAGGGAACCGGCCATGATTGTTTTTTCATAAAGTTATAGAAAATAATGGACTTGAACACTATATGGCATTAAAGTACTTTCCAAATTTAAATAATGGATAATTTATAATTTCTGACCCACCAGGAATTATCATGCTATATCAGTAAAGGTACTTTTATGCGCAATACCACGATTTTGAAAC
>QKAL01000180.1 GCA_003246475.1 Lentisphaerota bacterium | reverse complement strand
TGCTCGTCGAAGGCAACAAGTACGAAGCGGGCAAAACGCCGAGCCGTGCCGCCTGGTTCTACAAAGCGATCTACGAAAAAAATCCCGACCTCAATTCGATCATCATCGCCCAACCGCCGAACATCATGGCCTACGGCGTGGCCGGATTGAAGTTCGATGCTCGAACCATTCCGGAAAGCTATATCCTGCTTCGCGACGTACCGCTGTTCGAATTTGGCGCGCACTACCGCGATGTGGACAAAGTGGCGGAGGTCATTTCCCAGCGTAATCCGGTCATCCTGATCCAGAACGACTGTCTGCTGACCGTCGGACGGACGCTGCTGGAAGCGTTTGACCGCATGGAAGTGGCAGAGTACAGCGCCAAAGCGGTTATCGCCGCCCGCGCTATCGGCGACGTACACCCGATCAACGACCAGCAGGTCAAGGATCTGATCAAAGCTTTTAAGCTCATCGACTGAGCCTGAGCCTGGATCAATGCATATAACGCGACGCACACCGGCAATGTCGGTGTGCGTTTTCTTTTTATATCCCAGAAAATATAAAAAAAAGCCGGACGCGGGTTTTTCCCTGCGTCCGGCGATCGATTAATCGAAAAAATCAGTAACGGTAGTGTTCCGGCTTATACGGACCATCAACCGGCACGCCGATATAATCGGCCTGATTTTTGCTGAGCCTGGTGAGTTTTGCTCCCAGCTTGGCCAGATGCAGGCTCGCCACTTCTTCGTCCAATTTCTTGGACAGGCGGTAAACACCGATTTTTCGTTCTGGATTTCTGGCGATATCAATTTGCGCCAGCGTCTGATTGGTGAAGCTGCAAGACATTACGAAGCTCGGATGGCCCGTGGCGCAACCGAGGTTGACCAGACGTCCTTCCGCCAGCAGATAGACGCTGTGTCCATCGGCAAAAGTAAAGCGGTGCACCGGGCAGGCGCTGCCTTTGATCTCCAACTTCTGAACACCGGGGAACTTCTCGAGCGCACTGACCTGGATCTCATTGTCAAAATGACCGATGTTGCAGACAACCGCCTGATCCTTCATCTTGCTCATATGCTCGGCAGTGATAATGTCGCAGTTGCCGGTGGTAGTAACATAAATATCGGCATACGGAAGAGCGTCTTCAACGGTACAAACCTTAAATCCCGCCATACAGGCCTGAAGTGCGCAAATCGGGTCGATTTCGCTGACCAGTACCTGGGCGCGCTCATTACGCATGGCCTCGGCACAACCTTTACCTACATCACCGTAACCGCAGATCATCGCGGTCTTGCCGGAAATCAGCACGTCGAGGGCACGCTTAATCCCGTCCGTAAGGGAATGGCGGCAGCCGTAAACGTTGTCAAACTTGCTCTTGGTAACCGAGTCATTGACGTTGATAGCCTGAAATAACAGTTCCTTGCGTTCTTCCATCTGCACCAGACGGTGTACCCCCGTAGTGGTTTCTTCGGAAACACCACGGACTTTGGCTGCAACCCGATGCCAGTGCTGACCGTCTTCCTTAAGGACTTTCTTAAGCAGATTATTAATGATCTGCAGTTCATGGTTATCCGTCGGTTCATCCAGAATGGCCGGATTGTCTTCCGCCATAAAACCACGATGGATCAACAAGGTGGCATCGCCGCCGTCATCCACGATCTGATCCGGGCCGCTGCCATCGGGCCAGGTCAGCGCCTTATAAGTACAGTCCCAATACTCTTCAAGAGTTTCACCTTTCCAGGCAAAGACCGGAATTCCGGCTTTGGCAATCGCCGCGGCGGCATGATCCTGAGTGGAAAAGATATTACATGAGGCCCAACGGACGTCAGCACCAAGAGACTTCAAAGTTTCGATCAAAACTGCAGTCTGGATAGTCATATGCAGACTACCCATGATCTTCAGCCCCTTCAAGGGTTGCTCTTTTCCATATTTTTCGCGGGTGGCCATCAGCCCGGGCATCTCTTTTTCCGCGATATCGAGTTCTTTACGGCCGAAGTCGGCCAATGTCATATCCGCAACTTTATAATCCATGATTTTGCTCCCAATATAGTAATTAATGAAACAGGTTGAGAAACGGCAATATACGGAAAACTAAAATCCGCCCGCCGACTCCAGCATTTTTCCGAAAAATCTTTTCACATAAATATTTATCATTCTCAAGCCCCACACTGCTTACGGATGATCTGCCAGCGGGACTCCGGAATTTCCGCACCGATTACCTGAACGACTTCCGCGCCGAGAATCGCCCCGAAACCGGCACATTCAACCAGCGTTTTCCCATTCAAAACACCATAGATAAACCCAGCCTGCCATAAGTCGCCGGCTCCGGTTGTATCCACCGCTTTAACGGGAGTAGTCGTCACCCGGGTCGCTTTTCCATCCTGAGCCACACAGCACCCCTCTTTACCAAGCTTTACCGCCGCCACACGGCAATAACGATTCAGCATTACAGCCTGCTCTTCCGGCGATGCATCGCCACAGAAAGCCGCCGCTTCGTCCTCATTGGCAAAGACAAGATCAACAAACTTTTCCAACAGCTCCGGCAAAACCGCCTTCTTGATTTTGACCACTTCAAAAGAGGCCAGATCAAGGCTCACCGTACAGCCGGCCTGCTTGGCCATACCAACAACTTTGCGGAAATATTCTTCGGCAAACAGCGCATACCCTTCTACATGGACATGCGATATGCCTTCAAAAATATCCGAGGTTACGTCTTCCGAGGAAATCGTCGCCGCCGCGCCAAGATCCGTCCGCATGGTTCGTTCGGAATCGGGAGTAATCATGCTCAGGCAACGACCGGTATATACACCTTCGCCATAACGGAAATTCCTGGTTTCGCCGCCGAGAGCGGCAAGGCGGTTGAGATAAAACTCCCCATCGGCGTCATGGCCGACCTTGCCCAGAAAAGAAGTGGGAACTCCCAGATTGGCCAAACCAATGATGGTATTCCCGGCGGAACCGCCGGGAACCTTGGAGGGTATACAACCAGACTTGACAATGATGGTATCCTGTTCTTCGTGGGATACGAGCTCCATGCCGCCTTTCCCTCCCTTGATGGAGGAAAGAAAGGCGTCATCAACATTTATCAGCAGGTCGACAATAGGGGCACCTACCCCCAAAACACGATTATCCATTATTTGTCCGGCTCCGGATTACAGAAACTTTTCAGCGGATTTTTTCAGCTGCTCGACCTTGTCGGTCTTTTCCCACGGGAAAAGATTACGGCCAAAGTGTCCATATCTGGCGGTCTGCTTGTAAGACCAGCCGTTCTTCTTCGGATTTCTGAGGTCGAGAGTCTTGATAATGCCCGCGGGAGTGAGGTCGAATACTTCGCGGATGATTTTTTCCAGCATGGCATCGTCTTTAATCTTGCCGGTGCCGTAGGTGTCGGCATTGATGCTCAGCGGCTGAGCCACGCCAATGGCGTAGGCAACCTGTACTTCGCACTTTTCTGCCAGCCCGGCGGCAACAATATTCTTGGCCACATAACGGCACATGTAAGCAGCGGAACGGTCAACTTTCGTACAATCCTTACCAGAAAAGGCACCGCCGCCATGAGAACCGACGCCGCCGTAAGTGTCAACAATGATCTTACGACCGGTCAGGCCGGTATCACCATTCGGACCGCCAACCACAAACTTACCGGTCGGGTTGATGTGATAGACAATGTCATCATTGAGGAATTTAGCGGGAATAACGGTCTTAACCACATCTTTAACCAGAGATTCAAGCTGCTCAATCTTCATGTCCGCGGTATGCTGATGCGAAACAACAACGGTTTCAACATGCATCGGCTTGCCGTTCTTATAATGGATAGATACCTGGCTCTTGGCGTCAGGGCGCAAAAAATAGTACTTTGCAGGGTCGGCCTTTCTCAGGCGGGCCAACTCATCCACGATCTTGTGGGCATAGGTAATCGGCGCGGGCATAAGCTCTTCGGTTTCATTGGAGGCAAAACCGAACATCATACCCTGGTCACCGGCACCCTGCTCTTTATGCAGACCCTGTCCTTCGGTAACCCCCTGGGAAATGTCCGGAGACTGGGCGTGAATGCAGACCATAACCTTACAGTCATCTGCACAGAATCCGATATCATGGCTGGTATAACCGATTTCCGCAACGGCATCGCGTGCAACCTGCTCCCAGTTTACTTTCGCCTTGGTGGTAATTTCACCGGAGATTACAATAAGGTCGGTAGTGGTCAATGTTTCGCAGGCAACGCGGCTCATCGGGTCCTGCTCAAGGCATGCATCAAGAATCGCATCGGAGATCTGGTCACAAACCTTGTCCGGATGTCCTTCGGAAACTGACTCGGAGGTAAAAACATGTTCTGCGTGAATCTTGCTCATATTCTTTAATCCTTTTTACTGGTAATTTTGTCAACAGCTCAGAAGAAAGTATAATAACTGCGAAAGAAAGAACTTACAAGTTTCTATCTGCAATTATTACGCAAAAACCCACCCGGAAAAAATATGCGCACCCATAAAAAGCGGCATCAGGAAGGGTCGTCCGGCACATCAGTGGAAGAGGAAAGAACCTTTGCCGTAGTCTGAAAATGCATCTTAACAAAACGGGAAAGAGTATCCACGCCAAAACGCCCGGCAATCATCCGAGCCGCTTCTATCACCATGGCATTAGCGCCCTTAGGGATAGTCATGCCAGCCTCCTGCCCCAACTTCTCCATTCCAGCGACAAAACCGTTCCTCGCCATTATGGAAGCGGCGGCGACCGCAATATCGCTTTCGGCTTTTGTACGCTGCTGCAATTCAATCTCACGTCCCTTTTTCAGCAAAGCATTCTGGATCAGACGCTCATCGCCGAATTTGTCAGCTAGGACATTACGACATTCCGGCGCTTTTTCCAACAGGTTTTCCAAGGCACGGGCGTGTCCCCAGGCCAGCATACGATTGACATTGCCGATCTGAGAATAGAGACGGTTGTAAGCTTCCGGACCGATTGAAACAAGCGCAAACTTGTAATTGACTATTCGGGGAATCTTATCCGCAATCTCGCGAATCTTCTTGTCGCTTTTTATTGCCTTTGAGTCCCTGACACCAAGCGAGAGCAGTTCCCGGGCCTGTTCCGGGGCAACATAAACGGCGGCTATCACCAGAGGCCCAAAATAGTCCCCTTTTCCGCTTTCGTCAATTCCGGCGTGCGCCACATAACCCTGTAGGGGGTCGGTTTCCGGGACAGGCTCGCCGTAGCCAAATGACGCCTCATGCAGAATTTCCGGTTCAAGGATATAAAGGACAAAATCCTCCAACCCCTGCCCTTGCACAGTAAGCTTGCCGCTTAGATACGCCGTGACAATCGTTTTCTCACGGCGCGCCTGCCAATGGGTATACGGAGGAATCCTCATCTCCCAGGCCTGCGCATCCAGAATCTCTTTCAGCGCAACAATTTGGCCGGGAGTCAATTCCCTGACATAAATGTGGTTGCCGACGCCAGCCAAACCCGCTTAATCCTTCAACGTGTCGAAGAACTGCTGCAACGGATAGATCTCCTTGACGGAGTCTATATTGCAGCCGCACATATACAGGCCGTTTTCCACATCACCCGACCAGGTGGCAAGTAATGCCTTGGCAATACAGAACGGCACCTTTTTCGGGTTACAGGTCCGTAGGCAGTGGTAAGGACAGCGAAACGACTCCTGTCCACCGGAAAGAACCCGTTTGACTAGAGGCGTTTTCAATACCCGGCAGGGCAATCCCACCGGACTTTTTATAATAACAACATCATCATTGGTAGCATTAATAAAAACTTCCTTGCTGCGGGCATCGATCCCGGCCTCTTCGGCAGTGATAAAATAGGTACCGACCTGAACACCGTCAAAACCCATGTCAATAAATCTCTCGACATCGTCACGGGTGGCAACCTCTCCGGCCGCGAGAATCGGCACATCAATGTCGTAACGGGAAAGAACTTCCTTGCATTCGGCCAGCAGCACATCAAGCGAACAGCTTTCCGGATCATCAATCTGCTCCATGGCAAAGCCGAGATGTCCGCCGCATTTAGGACCTTCGATAATAATGGCGTCAGGCTTGCGATTGTATTTGCGCAACCAGCAACGAACGACCACCTCAAGGGCACGCCCTCCGGAAATAACCGGAATCAGAGCGATATCCGCATCCCCGACATATTCAGGCAGCGGTAACGGCAGACCGGCTCCGGAAATAATGAAGTCAACCTTTTCTTTGACACATACTTCGGCAAATTCCTTGTAGGTGGAAAGTGCAACCATAATATTAACGCCCAACGGCTTCTGGTTGTCGCACAACCGTCTGGCTTCACGGATCTCCTGCGCCAGATAGTCGCAGACTTCCCCCACATATTTGTCTATGGATGTTTCAATGCGGCCAAAACCGACACTGGCAATCGTTCCAAATCCACCGGATTTGACCGTTGCCGCAGCCAAAGTAGCATTACCAATACGCACCCCCATTCCGGCTTGGATAACCGGATACTGGGCCTCAAGATTTCTGATTTTCAGAGGTTTTAACTTCATTGTCACACAATATCTGTAGAATTAATTTAATTGTTTAAAGCAAAAGATTTTACACGAAAAAACATCTTAATACAAGTTTAAAAATAAAAATATCGGAAAAATAGCAATCCGCGCCGAAAATCAGTCCTGGCGCACGGCATTTGAAACAATACCGCGATCAAAGAAATTCGTTGCCATCCCCGCATCCACGATCACCGTCTGCGCGTTGATGCCGGATGCCCGCGGGCTCAGCAGAAATGCCGCAGCATCTGCAACTTCCTCCGTTTTCAGCGCCTCCTTGCGTAATGTCGCCATCTCCGCGAAAAGATATGGTTCCAGATATCCGGGTATTCCGGCAGAAGCCGATGTCTTAAGCAGCGAAGCACCCACCGCATTGACCCTGATACGGGTATCTGCACTCAATGACTTCGCCAGAAAACATACGCTCGAATCAAGCGCCGCCTTGATCGGGGCCATATAACCATAGCTCTCGGCCGCCATCCTGGTGGTGGAAATGGAGATGGTCAGCATCGCCCCCTCCGGATCCATATACGGTTTGAAAAAACCCGCCATCTGGACAAACGAAAAACAGGAGACACCCATCGCCTCAAGGAAATCCTTCTTCAACGTCTGGTGAAATGGCTTGATACCTTCGGAATAGTTGGCAAAAGCTATACTGTGAACCAGTCCGTAAATGGGTTGGTGCTCACTGCCGACGGTCTCCGCCAGCGTCCGCAATTGCTCTTCATCGCTGACATCACACTGATAAACCGCACATGCAGGAAAAAACTTTTCAACCGTTTTACGCTGCTCTTCGTTAAAAACTGAAAACAACAATTCGGCCCCGGCCTGTTTCAAAGTCTGCGCAATATGAAACGCCACACTTTTGCGGTTCGCAACGCCAAAGACTAAGATTTTTTTCCCTTCAAGACGCAAAAAGTCCATTATTCACCCCAAGCCCTGCAGTAAATTTAATATTACAAGCCCCCGGTCACATCAAGCGTGGTCCCGGTTATATAAGAGGCATCTTCGGAAGCCAGAAACATCACAGCCCCGGCAACGTCATTAGGGGAACCGAAACGCCGCAACGGCACCTGATTTTTATACTCACGGATCAACTCTTCAGGCAGGTCGGCAATGAGGTCTGTTTCAATAAACCCGGGCGAAACACAGTTGACCGTAATCTTACGCTTGCCAACTTCCTTGCACAATGAACGGGTCATCGCCTCCTGTCCAGCTTTTGAAGCCGCATAGTTGGACTGCCCCTCAATCCCGAGGCGACCGGAAGCCGAGGTTATCGAAATAATCCGTCCAAAACGGCTCGGCGCCATACGCATGACCGCCAGCTTACTCATGTTAAACGTCCCGGAAAGGTTCACCGACACCACACTCTGCCAGGCATCGGCGGGCATCATCCCGACGATACTGTCACGCCGGATGCCGGCGTTATTTACCAATACCTGCAGCGCACCAAAATCCCGGTCATATTCGGTAAAAAAATTCTCTGCCTGGGCATAGTCGGCAACATCAAATTTATATAGCTTCAGCGGATAATCCTGCCAGACTTTGCCGAACTCCTCGGCCGCCGCGTCATTCCCGGCATAAGTAGCAGCTACCCGCGCACCGTTAAGCAGAAAATTCTCCACAATAGCCTTGCCGATACCTCGTGTACCACCCGTAACGATGACATTATATTTACTGAAATCGTATTGCATTTGGATAATTTCCTCTTTGTCTGTTCAGATAAGAAAAAAAACCCTGGACAAGCCAGGGTTCTCAAAATATATCGTGTCAGATGGCTTATTCGGCCTTTTCTGCCGCCGGAGCAGCTTCAACAGCCACGCCTTCCACCAACTGCAACAGGCACATTTCTGCGCTGTCACCGATACGAACGCCGGTACGGATAATCCGGGTGTAACCACCGTTACGCTCCTGGTACTTCGGCGCAATTTCATCAAACAACTGCTTAACGGCAGTCTTGTTGTGCAGTCTGGAAATAGCCAGACGATAGCGATGCAGGTCGCCTTTTTTACCAAGAGTAATGAGCTTCTCGGCAACACGGCGGACCGCTTTAGCTCGGGTAACAGTGGTCTTAATCTGACCATTGGCAAACAAGCCGCAGACCATATTATTCAACATCGCGTTGCGATGTGCGCTGTTACGCCCCAGCTTAAGGGTATCTTTCTTATGACGCATTATTCTACCTCCTGATCCTGGGCCTTGACACGCGCGGCTTCTTTTTCAATCATCGCCGTCAGCGGCTCGCTCAACGACATGCCCAAACCGAATCCAAGTTTTTCAAGTTTTTCTTTAATTTCGTCGAGGGACTTCTTACCGAAGTTTCTGTACTTAAGCATACGAGATTCGGTCTTGGTACAGAGTTCGCCCAGCAGCTTGATGTTAGCATTGTTCAAGCAGTTCATCGCACGGACGGAGAGATCAAGGATCTCAACATCCTGTGACAGGATCTTGTACTGCTTCATTTCTTCATCGGTGAACTGCGAAAGCGTATCTTCTTCGCCGATCTGACCGCCCAGGAACGGACGCAGGTGATCCTTGAGGATCTTGGCAGCGTTTTCCACCGCGTCTTTCGGGCTGATCCGACCGTCGGTCCATACTTCCATGGTCAAACTATCCATTTCAGTCTCTTCCCCAACTCGGGCCGCACCAACCTTATAGCGGACACGGGTAACCGGGCTGAACAGACAATCGATCGGGATAACCCCGATTGCCTGTACGGAAGACTTATTCTTTTCCGCCGGAACATATCCCTTGCCCTTGGCAATCGATACTTCGGCACGGAACGGAATATTCTTATCCAGAGTACAGATCAACTGTTCCGGATTGAGCACTTCAACAGTACCATCGGTAACAATGTCGGCACCGGTAACAACCCCAGCCTTGTCCCTCCGTATTTCCAGAGTCTTCGGCACATCACCGTGCAGCTTCAGATGAATCTGCTTGAGATTGAGAATGATATCGGTAACATCTTCAACAACGCCATCAATGGAGGCAAACTCATGAGCGACGCCATCAATGCGCACGGCAGAGATAGCCGCTCCTTCCAGCGAAGACAACAGAACACGACGCAGGGAGTTGCCCAGGGTATGACCAAAACCGCTCTGGAAAGGCGCCGCGATAAATTTGGCGTACTTGTCGGTCGCCGTACTTGCTTCGATGTCAAGACCTTGAGGCATGGGAAATCCTGATGCAGCAGCCATTTTTTTCCTCCAGTATGTTAGTTTACCTGTTATACACGACGTCTTTTGCGGGGTCTGCAACCGTTGTGCGGAACCGGAGTAATGTCCTTAATGGCTGTTACCTCCAGCCCGGCAGCCGCAATGCCTCTGACGGCAGATTCGCGACCGGCACCCGGGCCTTTGATCCGGACTTCAACTTCTTTCATTCCCAGAGCCTGCGCCTTTTTGGCGGCATCACCGGCAATAACCTGCGCGGCATAGGCAGTACTCTTTCTGGAGCCTTTAAAACCATTCTTCCCGCCAGTCGACCAGCAAAGGGCATTGCCGTGCAGGTCGGTGAACGTTACCTTGGTATTGTTAAAAGTTGCATTGACAAAAGCAATGCCGGCAGGAACATAACGCCCGCCCTTCACTCTCTTTCTGGTATCCTTGGCCTCGGCAACGGTATCACCGCCGGCAGCTTCCGCCGCCGCAACCTGGGCCTCATTCTGTTCAATCATTTCTTCAGCCATATTCTTAACCTTGATTTGCTGATTGTCTCTTCTGTTTCACTCACGCAACGCGCTTCAACGCCTTACTTGGCAGCAGCCAAACGACGCTGAGTCTTATCGCGGATCGCACCGACGGTGACCTTCTTGCCTTTTCTGGTACGGGCATTGGTCTTCGTACGCTGACCGTGAACCGGCAGATTGCGGCGATGACGCGTGCCGCGATATGAATTAATCATCTGCAGACGACGAATGTCGGCGGTTACCATACGACGCAGGTCACCTTCCACATCCATCTCGTTCTGAAGAATATGGGTGATATGGGCAATATTTTCGTCTGTCAGGTTGTCAGCCTTGAGTCCGACTGGAATCTTGCACTTGGCCATGATTTCCAGCGCTTTGGCCGGGCCGACGCCATAGATGTACTGGAGCGCGTACTCAATACGCTTCTTACCAGGAATGTCAACACCGATAATACGTGGCATAGTTATATCTTCCTATCTTTTAATTTATTAACCCTGTCTCTGCTTGTGTCGGGGGTTACGGGAGCAAATAACCCGTATAGTGCCATTGCGCTTGATGATCTGGCAAAATTCGCAGCGCCGTTTTACGGATGCTCTAACCTTCATAATTCAGTCCCCTAAATTACCGTTTTATTTTTACTTTTTTTTAACTCAATCAAAAACACTTTTAATTTTCAGCTACGAAGATTAAAAATCACGTCATTATGCAGTGGAATTTGATATACATAAAGACATAGAACGTTTAATTTAGACCATTACCCATTATATTCAAGCAGCTTTCGCAAAAAAAATTAATTTTTTACATCAGGAATAATACAACATTTTAATACCTGTTTTGGCAGGCTCACCAACTTTCTATCCGAAAACCAAACCGCCCATTTCGCGGCATCTCAACCCGAGAAAGCTCTATCCGCCGCCCCGCAGGCAAAAGCTCAAATCCCACAACCGCCGTCACCCCCGACGGGACTGCTTTCGCTTCGACGCGCCAGCGCAACTCCCCCAAAGGACCCGAAAAACTGTACGGGCCTTCTGGCAGCTCAAACGACAATTCGTTTTCCATTCGCCCCGGTATCACCGTCAACTCCCGCGACAACACCTTTCCCTCATCCTCGATTCCCACGCCGGCAGTATACCAGAACAGGCTCACGACAATCCGCTCCGCTTCCACATCGACGTCGCGAATGATCTTCACTCCCAACTTAGCCCCCGGCTCATAAGTCCGGTCAGAACGATCCACATCAAGACGCAACATGGCTCTTCCCTCCTTGCGGCAACGGCATGACACAAAACTCATATTCGCAAGTCAACGCCGGACGATACCGCCTGCGCCCACACAACTTAACTCGCCAGACGATCTTGTGATTCGGAGCCTTGAAACTGTGCATCATATCGCCTGGAAGCTCAAATTCTTTCCGCCCACCGGACATCACTTCCGGCAAATCCGTTTCCAACAGCGGGATCAGAACAAATATCGCCGAGCAGACTTTATCCCTCGCCTCCTTGTCCGCCATGCGAATTTTCTGCACCCCCTCCACATTTATACTCATATGCCTGTACGCGCGCGAACCGGCAATCTCCCACTCCGCCATCACCTTATCGCCAAGGCACGGACAACATTTACTTAATCGCACCCGGGGCGCCTCAACAAACAAGTCGGCAAAGGAAAACAGGAAGAATACAATGGTCAACATTCCGATTAGAACGAATGGAATGATAAAAATAGACAAGAACCACTCCGGCTCCCCCTTGACCCAGCTTTTGACGGCTATCGTAACGAACACCGACACCAGCCCATTCCAAATCAAGGCAAACAACAGACCTCCTAAAAACATCTTCAATGGCGTATTACGCGGTTTCAGCCATCCGCCTTCCTCCAGGAACGAATCACACACACCTATTGCATCTTCAAGCTCGATATTTTCATGTTCAATCTTTTTATGCCTGGATCGCCGCCAGACGAAAAACATACCCAATCCACCAAAAGCCACAAAGGCCAGTGGAATCAGCCCAAACCAGTAATCGGATCGAAACTCTGTTGATAACACCGCCTCGTAAGCATCACGCGGATTCACCTGGCAGATGGTTTTTTTCCCCGCCGGATATCTTCTGACTATCTCGACCTTGCCTTCATACCCCGAAGAACTGCACGCCAAAAAATCATATCGGTCTCCGACATAGGAACGCCCGCCGACGTCATATTGATAGATAATCTCCACCCCGTAGGTCGTCCCACCCTCGCTGCCGTCATGGGAGGTCACCCGGGAAGAAACAATCCGACATGGAATCGACTCCCAGGAACGCGCCGCAATTGTCCTCCCGGCAGGAAGAATAAACATGAATATCGTCAAAGCCGCGCAAAACAGCACAACGACGCCAAGAAATATATATGATCCCGCACCAGAACGCACTCCTTTTGTGCCAATTACGGGAGGGCGAGTTTTATGCAAATCATTTGTTTTTTTCATAAACCAGCAACCATAAAGCCCGCCAAAGCCAATAAAACAGAAAACAAGCGGAATCAGGCCGCCAATAAGCATCCACCAGGAAAATTGCCGCTCCAGTACCGCATCCCACGGCGATGCGGGATTTACATAAACCGCATGGAAAGTCCCGCTAGCATAACGTTTTTCCGCCTCCGCCACCTGCCGGAATTTACCATTAAAATTTACTTGCGCTTCCGAAAAAGTTTCACCGCGATATTTTTTTCCATTGTATTCATACTCGTAAGCCAGACGCAAAATGTATTTACCTTCAGGTGACGATACGCGTTCAGAATGGACAATCAGCCCCTTCGCCTCCTCCCATCCATAGGATCGCAATTCCGATAACGTCGTCTTTGCCAGAAAGACCAGAAACACCGCGCCCGCCAATCCGAAAAACAGAAAAAATGCACTGGCAAATATCTTGCCGATAAAACTTTTTTGGTCAAAATTGGCACTATTTTCTAAAAAACGCATTATCTCCTCTGCCGCTCACTCTCCATTCATATGGACTCCGGTACAAATTGGTCGTTTTGAGCACCTCGCACTGACGCGTTGTCCCCAAAATACCCTCTGCTCCTACAAAAATCAACCCCATTAACAACGATTCCTCACCAATGCCAATCGGCAACCGTGACGGGCCGCTTAATTCATTTTTTGATCTTTTTGATGGCGGCGGCGGCGGATAGTTGCAGTCTGATGTCGCTGCTTCTGCTGTATTTTTCCAGCAACGGCAGGTCGCTGCTGTCGCCGAGCAATCCCAGATAGCCGATCGCCGACACCCGCAACATCATGTCCTTTTCATTCGCCGCCCATTCCCGGGCCAACGGCAACGCCTTGTAGTTCTTCAGTTGGGCGCAGGCCTGCAGCAGCGACACCTTGCTCTCCTTCGCGCAGTCCGCCGCGGTCAGCGCGCCATAGACCAAATCGGAAATGGTCAGCCGGTCGAATCCCGGACGCCCAGCCAGATGGCTCAGCATCGATCCGGCGATCCCCGCGATCCGGTTATCCCGTTCGCTCATCGCCTCGTACAGACACTTCACCATCTCCTTTTTGCCCTCGTTGTCCGGGGCCTCGTCGTACCACTTGCCGAAAAACTGCACGCAGTAGTCGCGCCAGACCAGGTCGTAACTCTTGTCCTTATACATCGCCACCAGATGCCCGGCCAGATCTGCCGGTTTGGTCTTCTGCTTCATCAGCGCAAACACCAGCTCGTTTTTGATCCCGTTGAATTCCAGCTCCGGCAACTCCTGCGTCTCGATCTTCTTATAGAGGAAGTTGTTAAACGCCTTGAGCTGGTCGGCGGGGAGGTCGTCGCCCAACTCGTGCACAGCTTTCACCCGCGGCACGTACAGCGTACTTTTGCCTTCACCGATGATCAGCTTCACGTTTTCCGGCAGCGACGACACCACCACCTGTTTTACCTCGCCATCCTTACCGCCCTCGGCGGCAACCGCGCTCCAACCCGCCGTCAGCACCACCGCCAACACCGGCAACATATATCTCTTCATAAAACTCCTTCCAAACCTTGCACCAACACTTAAACGCATTTTTAGCCATCAAAAAAATCGCTCTAAGGCTGGTTTTTACCGTCTTTTGAGCCATCTTTGTGCTCATTCTCCGGGTCCGACCCCAGAGCGCACCCCAGAGCGACCCCAGAGCGAAATACCCCAGAGCGAACTGGAGGGGTTTATCCACACTTGACAAAACCCTATATGGATGACCCCAGAGCG